>JALTNN010000089.1:0-2209 GCA_027000685.1 Microcaldota archaeon | reverse complement strand
GGGACCGACGAGGAGCTGAAGAGGATAGCAGCGGAGATAGCACTCAAGATAGGGGCTGGGCACATCTTCGTAGTGGTGTTGAGAGGCGCCTTCCCCATCCACGTTCTCAACGCCATAAAGAGTCTCCCCACCGTTGCGACGGTGTACCTGGCGACTTCCAACCCCTTCCAGGTGATAGTGGCGGAAACAGAGCTGGGAAGAGCAGTACTCGGGGTGGTGGACGGCACTTCCGTTGACCACGTGGAAGACGAGGAGGAGAGAAAGCAGAGGAAGGAGCTAGTGAGGAAGTTCGGGTACTTCGGTGATTGAATGCCCCTTCTCCTTTCTTCTTGGGAGATAGAGGCGATACTCAGAGGGGAGAGCATACTCTCCTTCGACCTCGGCGTAACGTACGATGAATATGACGTTGTGAGGAAGGGTTCTGTCATCTGTGTGGAGGACGTCTTCTGCATGCCGGTGCCCGTTCTGAAGCGGGCCTCCAGGAAGAGGGGAAGGGTCTATGAGATCGTTGAAGAGGACGGAAAGTTCTTTCTGCGCCACGTCGCCATAAGGGAGCGCCACTACTACCAGCTCGTCCAGCCGCACAGGGGAAAGCCGACAACCCTCGAAATAGACGGTATACACATGCACAGGGTGAAGGGCGCGGATCCCTACACGGACGCGAGGATGAAGGTTGACGCTTTGGAGGTGGAGAGGGGAATGTTCGTGTGGGACACGTGTGGGGGACTCGGATACACGACAATCTTCCTCCTCCGCTCCGGGGCACAGGTGATGACCACGGAGAAGGATCCCAACGTCCTTAAGCTCGCGAGGATAAACCCTTGGAGCAGGGAGATGTGGAGAGCGGACGTGAGGTTGGCAGATGCGACGAGGTTCGTGAGGAACGTTCCGGACGAGAGCTTCAACAGGATATTACATGACCCCCCGAGGTTCGCCCTCGCCGGGGAACTCTACTCGAGGGACTTCTACAGGGAGTTATACCGCGTGCTGAAGCCGGGCGGCATCCTCTACCACTACACGGGGAGCCCCGGAAGGAAGAGGGGGAGGGATGTCCAGAGGGGCGTCATGAGGAGACTCTTCGAGGCGGGCTTCAGGTATCTAAGGAGGGAGAAGAGGACAGAAGGGGTCATTGCCGTGAAGCCTAGCCGATAATCTGGGACAGAGCCTGTTTTATCTTCTCATAGGCCACATTTATGCTCTCGTTTACCTCCCTTGTACTGTATGCGGCTGACTCTATGAGGGTGTCTATGACGAGCAGTACGACTATGATTATCCCCCCGAGGAGGAGTATGTACTCGAACGTACCCTGAGCCCTCACGTTTTAATGAGAACGTTCACCCAATAAAAACCATGAAGGTCTTGCTCCTTCACGCGGACTATATAGAGTGGGAACCGACCACACCAGCTCTTCGCTCAGCCGAGCCAGCGACGAAAGAGAGGAAGAGGGTTGCGAACTGCCTTGTTGTTTTCACATCGGTCGAGGAGGGGGACGATGAGACCAAGGTTCCGGCCGTCGCCGACGACATCGAAGTACAGTTCGAGCGGGTGAAACCGGAGAGGATAGTGCTCTACCCGTGGGTGCACCTCTCCCAGAGGCCATCTAAGCCCCACATCGCACTCAAACTCATAAAACTTCTGGAGGAGGAGCTCAAGAAAAGGGGCTATGAAGTCCACAGGGCACCGTTCGGCTGGTACAAGGCGTTCTCGATCTCAGTAAAAGGACACCCACTTGCGGAGCTTAGTAGATCATTTTGAAACCATCTTTATCTCTATCTTTACCTTGTCGGGTATGGGAATTCTAAGTAGTGCCTTCATCACCCTGTCGTCAGCGGGGATTTCCAGTATCCTCTTGTGTATCCTCATTTCCCAGTGCTGATAGGTCTCCGATCCCTGCCCGTCCGGAGAGTACCTTACAGCCACTCTGAGCTTCTTGGTTGGAAGGGGTATAGGCCCCCTCACCTTGACGCCCATTCTCTTGGCTGTTTCCACTATCATTCCCACCGTCTGGTCCAGCACCTTGTAGTCCGTGGACCACAGCTTTATCCTGGCGATCATGGGATCACCTCAAATATTAAATGAAGGGAGGGCCGTTACTTGGCCCTCGGGACCACGTCCTTGACAACACCGACTGCAACGGTCTTCCTCATGTCCCGCACTGCGAACCCTCCAAACGCCGGGAAGTCCTGGAACTTATCGACGACAACGGCCT
>JALTNN010000088.1 GCA_027000685.1 Microcaldota archaeon | reverse complement strand
CCCCGGAGGTGAAGAAGGTCTACGATCTCCTCGAGAGGTGGAGGGGCGGTGACGAAGCTGCACTCGAAGAGCTGAACAGGATTGTAGCGATTGAAGACGTCAACAGGGTCGATGAATCCGTGACGTCGTACGTGGACGATGTGAAGGAGAGGATAGTGGAGAAGATAAGGGAGCTGGCCCCAGACGCGTCGGACTTCGTCGTGCAGGACATCATCCCCGTCCTCGGCACGGAGTTCTGGAACACCATGATGAACATCGCCTTCTGGGCCGTCGTCCTCCTCTTCCTCGTCATCCTCATCTACTTCAGGCACCCCGTCCCCATCGTCATAATGCTCGTCTCTGCCCTCTTCGACGGTGTGGCCATGCTCTCCCTCATGGGGCTTACCAACATCCCCCTCTCCCTCTCCACAATGGCCATAGTCCTCATGATGGTGGGCTACTCCATAGACACGGACGTCATAGCGAGTACGTACGTGTTCAAGAGGAGGAAGGAGGGAGGGGTTTACAACCAGGCGGAGAGGGCCTTCTGGACGGGGGCCACGATGAGCGTGACGACACTCATCGCCATGATTGTGATCTACGCCGTGGGCTTCCTGACGAGGAACCTCACGGTGATAAGGATTGCAAACGTAATGATATACGGTGTGTTGGCCGACATCGTGATAACTTGGATGTTCAACGCCCCGCTACTCATATGGGTGGGTGAGAAGAGTGCATCCCGCTCTTAAGAACTGGAAGGTGCTGCTCGCCGTCTTCGCGGTCTTCCTCGCAGTGGTGATCATAGCTGTGAACGGGATCCAGCTCGGAACGGACTTCACGGGCGGGACTGTCCTCCTATTCAGGTTTGACAGGCCCCTCACCCCCGACGAGATGAAGCTCGCCGTGACGGTCCTCGAGAGACGTCTGAACTGGACGGGCCTCATGGACGTGACGGTCAGGCCGTGGGGCAACCAGTACGTGAGCATAAGGATAGGGGACGTGGACCCCGAGAGGGTGAAGTTCATAAAGCAGAGCATACTCAGACAGGGCAGGTTTGAGGCCCTCGTCGAGGGAGAAGTGGCCCTCTACGGGAACGAGGTGATACTCAAGGGGGAGTACGCCATATACCCCGACCACGTGAGGGGAGGCTACACGTGGGAGGTGCCCTTCCTCCTCACAGACAGCGGTGCAAGGAGGTTCTTTGGCGTCCTCAAGAAGTTCTGCACGGTAGAGGCGTGCCCGGACAACTTTTTCTTCATAGACAGGCCTGAGGGTGCCATCCTCCTCCTTGACAGGAACATCTACGAGAGGGAGAAAGTTGTTCCGAGAACAGAGAAGCTCCCGGCGGAGGACGGGGTTGACATAAACAAGTTCCTGGAGAACGCCCGAGTGGAGTGGTACGTTGTGGAGGGGAACCTCCCTGACATCAACTTCTCCGGGAGGAAGGTTATAATTCCCTCCACGCTCAGTCACCTCAAGGAGGAGCTGGAGGAGATGAACGCAGAGGTTGTCGTCGTCCCCGTGTCTAGGGACAGGAGCTGGATATGGGAGGCCACGAACCTCAGGGCGATAATAGGCGTCTCTCCCCAGCTCAGGGCGGACATAGTGGCAGCTCCGGCGGATAACCCCGTCGTGACGACGTCCCTCATGATAAGCGGGTGGGCACCTACCAAGAAGGAAGCGGAGAACAGGGTGGAAGAAATAAGGATCATTCTCTCCTCGGGCTCCCTCCCTGCCGGGCTCTACCTCGTCTCCGAGACGTCCGTCCCGCCTTCCTACGGTATGCAGTCCTTCCTCGTTTTCATGGGAGCACTCGTAGTCGCCATGATAGCCGTCTCGCTCTTCATAGCTATAAGGTATAGGAAGCCCGTCATCTCGCTCCCCATCATTGCCACCATATTCTCCGAGGTCATCCTCATCCTCGGGTTCGCCTCCCTCATTGGCTGGAGGCTCGACGTCTCCTCCCTCGTGGGAATGATAGCCGCCGTGGGATCAGGCGTCGATGACCAGATAATCATCACGGACGAGACGCTCAGGAAGAGGGGAGAGGAGGAGGAGAGAGAGGTGTCCCTCATAACGAAGATAAAGAGGGCGTTCTTCGTCGTCTTCGCCTCGGCATCGGCCCTTGGATCTGTGATGATACCCCTCTGGTTCTCCGGGATAACGAGCCTCATGGGCTTCGCTATTACGACACTCGCAGGTATAATCTTGGGCGTTTCCATAACGAGGCCTGCCTACGCCGAGGTGCTGAAGTACATACTCGTCAAGAGGGAATGAGCAGGAGTTTTATGATACCTATACGCGGTATCGTGAAGATTGGTGTGCCGAGCACCTGTTCCTCCGAGACTAAAAAGGGATAGACACATCTCCCCAGTATGCAGTCCTGGTCAGCGGTGGGGTTCGTCTCTCCGTTATCGCCCTTCGTTACAAAGAAGTAGCCGTGAGGTGTGCGTATCTTGAGGAGTACCCTGTGGATGATGTCCCTGCCCCTCACGTCGTCATAGTAGACGATTACCGTGCCGTTATCCTCCACGGGGAAAAACATTCCGTTCACCTCTATCCCCGTGAGCTCTATCCCCTCCCTAACGAACCTTATTCCCGCCTGGGACGGGAGGACGTGGAAGTTGTAGGGCAAATTGAGGTCCACCTCAGGTGCTGATATCTCAGCGGGGTCTATTCCCCTCACTATGACGATGTCTCCGGGGTAGAAGACGGGCTCCATGGAAGAGGAGGCCACTATAACGGCGGGTCGGGGTGTGTGTAGGATTACTCCCATAAGGGTGTATATCACCACGGCGAGAAAGACCGTGAAGAGGAGGTCGGCGAGGAGCTTTATGGCTCCTCCCTTCCCCACGTTCTTCTCCCACCACCGGTCGAAGTGGTAGTAGGGGTCCAGGAGCTTCAGCCAGTCGAGGTTCATCTTCCCAGCTCCCTCCCAAGGAGGTGGGAAATCCTTAAAGGTTCGGGGATCTTTCCAGCTATCTGGTACGTCTCTATGGCCCTCAGAGCCTCCTTCGTCCCCAGCCCCACCCAAGAGGCAAAGATCCTCCCCTTCGGGGTTAGGAACTCCTTGAGGGG
>JALTNN010000087.1 GCA_027000685.1 Microcaldota archaeon | reverse complement strand
TGCCTGAGGGACGTTCGCCACCCTACCAAACAGGATTTCTCCCCTGTCCTTCGTCCTCGGGAGCCTTGCCCTCCCGACGTTGATCGTCCTCCTGAAGACAGGAAGCCTCCTCATACCAATGTACTCTGCAGTGTACTGACGGCCGGCCCCCTTCATTGACCCATACGGCTGCCTCCTCGCCGACTGAATGGAGAGGACAGCCCTCTTTATGAGATCGGGTCTGATCTCCTCGCTGAACACGCTCGGCAGCTCCACCTCACCGATTATTATGCCCTCGAGGGAGTAAAGGGGGGCCTTCATGGTCACGCACCCTGTTTGGATGATAGTGAGATGTAGGTGATGCCTCCCACCTCGAACCTCTTCTTCGGCGGCCTTATGGCCTTTCTAAGACCTATGATCCTCTTGGTAGGGCCAGGAACCGATCCCTTGACAGCGATGTAGTCGGACTTTACTTCTCCGTAGTGGAGGAAGCCGCCCTTAGGTGTTATGGGCTTCTCCTCACCGTTCGCCACGATGAACACGTACTTGTTGTACTCCGTCCTCGTGTGGAAGCCCATCTGACCAGGTCTGGGAACGGTCCACATCACCTTAGGGGGATGCCAGGGACCGATGGAACCCACACCCCTCTTCGTCTTCTCCTTCTTGTGACCGAACTCAAACACACCGAACCTCTTCACAACGCCCTGGAAGCCCTTACCCTTGGTAACAGCCTTGACGTCTATCCATTCACCCTCCTTGAAGACTTCAGAAACCCTTATCTCCTTTCCAAGCTTCTCCTTTGCGTAGTTGAACTTTTCTTCAACCGTCTTTCCGCCGATTGCAATTTCTGCCACGTCCGGCGTTTTCTTTAGCTTTATAAGCCACGGCTGGGTAGAAACAAGGAGCCTGACGTCGACCACTCCCTCGAGGGAGACGTCCTCGATGGAATGTTCCACTTTATCGGGTAGGGTTATCTTGCGCTCGAGGTACTTGGGCAGTTTTTCTGCCCATACTTCCGTGAGGGTTCTCTTTCTTCCGTGGTGGTCGAGACCATAGAACCTCACACCGTAAACGAAAATTGGGGGCGTTTCGATGACCGTCACGGGGGAGAAAACCTCGCGGCCAGAAGTAGGAGTTCGCTTCCGGGCATCTATGTACAGAATGTGGGTCATACCCGCCTTATAGCCGTAAAAACCGAGGGGCACAACTTCCTCTACCTTTGGCCATGTCCTGAACCTTGGGGTTATCCTCTTGGCCCGTTTTCTTGGGTAAAAGGCCAGGGAGCCCCTGCGAGGCGCAGTTCTCCTGGGCATTTCCTTTCACCGGCCGTTATGGTTTTGGAGGGATAAGTATTTTTAACCTTGGCCTGGGTCTATGAGTGGGGCGGAGGGATTATAAACCTTGAAGCCCTTTCCATAGACGGTGATACCATGGCACTGCTGGAGACTCTCGCCGTGAGCCTTCAGGAGGGGATCGTGGCAGGGGTCTACGCCTTCGTCATAGCGGTGGTCGGTTACGTGGTGGCATGGGTCGTCGAGAGGGCCGTCGTCAGGGGATACAGGTTCTTCGGCATCAAGGACTACATGGTGAAGACGGGGTTCGAGCAGGCAGTGCTCGGCATAGAATTCGAGACGATACTCAAAGAACTCGTCAAGTGGTGGATCTTCCTCGTATTCCTCGCAGAGGCGGCCTCAGTGCTCAACCTCACCACAGTGGTGAACTTCTTCTACACGGTACTGTGGGCGTACAGCCAAGTGGCGCTGGCGATCATCTACCTATCTGGAGGTGCGATAATAGCCCACTACGTTGGCCAGAAGCTCAGGGAAGCCGGCGTGGTCGGTGGTAACTTCACAGTGATCCTGGTGAAGGCAGTGATCGTCTACATCTCGCTGGTGACAGCTCTACAGCTCATAGGCTTCACGGGAGTATACTTCCTCAACAAGATAATAGAGCTCTTCATCACGGCACTCGTGATAGCCTTCGGGCTCGGTGTAGGCATCGCACTGGGGCTCGGCGGCCAGGAGACTGCCAAGAAGATCATAGACAAACACAAGGCACAGATCGAGAAACTCTTCAAATAAACTTTCCCGTTCCTTTTATTTTTGTGTACGTGCTTGATGCGTCAGCATTTATACACGGGAAGCCGGCCGTTCTAAGGGGATATACAACACCTGAGGTTCTCTCCGAGCTGAAGAGCACGGAGGCGAATGCGTACCTCTGGGTGATCGGGGAGAGGGTGGAGGTGGAGAGACCATCTCCCCACTTCGTCAGGGAGGTGAGAAGGGCCCTCGCCGAGATAGGGGAGACGAAGCTCTCGGACGCAGACGTTTCCGTCCTCGCCCTTGCCCTCCAGAAGAAACTACCTCTCGTCACCGACGACTACAACCTCCAGAACGTGGCCCGCTACCTTGGCCTGGAGGTGCTGGACACGGGCATGGGTAGGATAAGGAGGGTTCTCCGCTACGAGTGGAGATGTATCGGGTGTGGGAGGAAGTATAGGGCCGGCATGAAAAGGTGTCCTGTCTGCGGATCGAGGGTGAGGCCTCACTCCTTCTTGATCTCAGAGGTGGAGGACACCCAGTGAACGAGGAATCTCCTTATCCTCTCCTTTCCGAGGTAGAGGAGGACGAGGACGGCAACGACGGGGAGGGAAACGCGTGGATCCGAGAGGACGTTGTAGAGGTACTCCGAGACGGAGGGTGCCGTATATACCTTCGGGACTGTATAGATCACCGAGAACCTCGTCCCCGTGCTTACAGGACCCCTCCACACGACCGACGCTCCCTCCCTCTTGCTCGGCTCCGGTGCGATCTCCCCAAACCACGCGTTGGATGGTATAACCACCTCCACCGTGTAGTTGTCGGGAAGCACCATGAGACCTCCCACCACGGGAAAGTGGAAGCTCCTCACCTCGTACGTGACGGAGAAGAGGTCCTCGGAAACCTTTTTCGCGGCGGAACATTCATAGGTCAGGATCACAACGGGGACGCCCTCCTCTTTCTTCAGCACGAGCACGACATCCTCTGGTGGAACTTCTCCACAGAGGTGGGGAATCAGGTCTTCGATGTAGGATCTCCAGAAG
>JALTNN010000086.1 GCA_027000685.1 Microcaldota archaeon | reverse complement strand
AACGACGTTTTCCTTCCCGTCGAGGAACTGGGAGAGGACGAATGACGCAAGATTAAGCCCTTCCGACGTATTCCTCACGAAGATGACCTCCCTCCAGTTAGCTCCTATAAAATCCGCTACGACCCTGTGTGCCTCCTCGTAGAGCTCTGTAGACTCCCTTGCAAGGGGATAGATCCCCCTGTGGATGTTCGCGTTCTTCCGGAGGTAGTAGTTCTTTATGGCCTCGACAACCTGCACGGGCTTCTGCGTCGTTGCCGCGTTGTCGAGGTAAACGAGCTCCCTGAGTATGGGAAAGTCCTCCTTAACCACATTCCCACCCCTTTCTAAACCTCGGATCTGACGTTATCTCGGCGAGCACCTTCATGATGTCCACACACCCCTTCTCGATCCACCTATCCACGATCTTCTTCATCCAGGGCTCGAGCTCGCCCCCTCTCTTCCCCGAGAGGTACTGGGACACGGCCGACTTTGTCACACCGAGGATCTTCCCTATTTCTGGTAGGCTCTTTCCCCTCTCCCTGAGCTTCACTGCCGCATACCTCCTTATGGAGGGGAGGAGCTCCCAGAAAATCCTTTCACATGTCCACACGTCGGTTTTCATTGTTAACAATTGACTCACAAAGTTTATAGGCCCTTCTCCTCGACGTGTAAAATTAATGAAGGAGAAATTCCGGCGCGGAGATCTAGGTGTCAAGTACGTAAAAGGGCTCGTGGGAGTCTTCCTACTCATAGTAGGGTTTGCTCTAACCCTATACACAGGTCTAAATTACTTCAAGGAGCTACCGAAAAACCCCGTCCACTCCGCAATAATGCTACTCTCTGACGTGCTTCTCGCACTCATAGTCCTGGAGCTCGCGAAGACGGTTTTCACCTACCTCGAAAACGATGAAGCCTATCTGCACTCCATTCTCCAGACCGCGTTTATAGCGGTTCTTAGAGAGGTCATTCTCCTTGAGGTGAGGGGTGTCACGCTAGAAAAGGGTATCACACTCTCTTTACTAATCCTAATCATCGGCTATGTCTACTACAAGTTGTACGGGGAGCGCAGGTGGTCAGAGAAGCTTAAGATCACCGAAGAACCTGTCGAGGAGCTCATCGGGGGCAGGGCCGAAGCCGGCAGACGTGATGGTACCGGGAGGTAATTGGGTATGGCCCGCATCCCTTATAATAACCCCGGGAATCTCTCTCCTCGCTCTCTCGTAGAGCTCGATGAGCTCCCTTTCGTCCTTCACCCTGAGAACGATCTTCTTGCATCCTCCCTCCTCCCACTCCCTTACCCACTCGGGCCTTTCCATTAGGACCTTCTTGTAGGCCTCGAGGCTCGCGTGTGCCACCTGGGCACACATCTTCCCCCTTCCCATATCGAGGTCTGTCCTCACGAGGATGACCTGCTTCATCACCTGTATGTGAGGTAGCCCTCCTTAAGACCCCTGCGGTAAGCCTTCCATGCTGGCAGAACCCACCTTCTCATCTCGAGGGATATGGACCGGAACGGCCTGTTGATGTCCCCGAATGGGGGCGTGAGGGACGGGACAGACTCGAAGAACCCCGTCAAGAGCTCGCTCTCGTCCGGCTCGTCGATCACGTACCCTACAACGTGGTGGAGGTCGGCGTAGGGTTTGACGACGTGGAACAGCCCTGTCTTAACATCGAAACCCGGACGAGTCGCTGGGGTAAAGACGGCGAGTGGGATCACGTGGGTCCCCTTTATTCCCACGTCAACGTAGAGGATCCCCCTCTTCCCCTCCCTCAAAGCCCTTTCCACCTTCTCACCTGCGACCCTCCTCAGCTCCCGTAGGAGTTTACTGCCCCTCCACCTCCTCACTACATACCTTCTCACGGCCCTGACCGCCTCGTCCCTGTTCCCTAATTTCCTGTAGGCCTCCGAAAAGCCCCTGAAGATTTCCTTGACGAACTCATCGAACTCCGCCTTCTCCCCAGAGATGCCCACGAAGGAGGTGTTGATGTTTCTCCCGCTCAACCGCCTCTCGAGGGTGAGGAGGTTCAGGAGCGGAAAGGTATCCCTACCCACACCCACGATGAGGTACCTCTCCATCCCCGCGAGCCTCCTCACAAAGGGAGCGAAGAGGCGTCCGTGGAGAAATCCCTTCAGGAACGATTCCATCTCGGCGGACCCTAGCTCCCCGTGTTTTTCCTCCAGCTCTTCAACCACGGCGGGAAGCCTCCTCACCGCCTCGTGCAGGGCTTCCTTCACTCCCTCCCCGTAGTACTTCTCGGCGAGCCGGATCACCCTTCCCGGCGGGAGGACGTAGTCCGGGATCTCCATGGAACGAATGAGAGGCCTCCGTTTTAAGCCTGTTACCGCCACATAGAACTGTACGGTGATGAGCGACAGCAGTGCTGAGAGGTGAGGAAGCGTGGAAGGGCTGAGGCCCGCCCCACGCCCTGTCGGCGGAGAGCCGGTGTCAGCCGGGGCGATGAACCCCGGCTTGCGGGGGCGGGTACACGTTCTCCACGCTACCGAGGAGATAACCGTCGGGTGTTAGCACGTCAAACCTCCTCACTCTCCTTGCAATCGGCCCCAGCCAGTTTTCGGGATCCGTAATATCGTTTCCCACTATGAAGGGGGAGAACGCCGGAAGCACGAGCACCTCTTCTCCAACGAGCCACACCTTCACAGGCTCCTTCCTGAAATGGAAGTCGAGGGGGTAGGCGGGGTGCACGTGACCTATGATAACAGGCCTCTCTTCGAGCCTGACATGTCCGTGAGTGATCCATATCCCCCTTATCTTCACGTAGTTTCCGACCACGCCGTCCACAATGCCCTCTATCCCTCCGTCGTGGTTGCCCTTCACCACGAGGACCTCCCCGTAGTCCCTTCCGGCCTCCACGAATTTCCTCACAGTCTCCGCCTCCCTCTTCGTAAAGAGGGGGATGTTATGCTTCAGATCCCCATTTATCACGATCTTTGACGGTCTCGTCTTCTCAAGAAGCCTCTCGAAAGAACCAAGCGCTTTCTCGGAAATACCGCTTGCCCTGACCCCTTCCCTCCAGAGCTCCTTTTCTATGCCTATATGCACATCCGCGATGACAAGGGTCCTCCCGATGAG
>JALTNN010000085.1 GCA_027000685.1 Microcaldota archaeon | reverse complement strand
AGATGGGGGTGAGTGGTTTTAAGGTTTGTTAAAACAAGTTTTTAATGCTAAAAATTTTCTTGAAGAAAAGCCTCTCAAGCTTCACGAACCCTTCTCTTTCCGTGATGAGGGAGGTGAAATCTGAGGATCCGATGATGAGGCCCTCTAGCTCTGATCCTCCGTCTTCAGAACCGGGACGACCTCATCGATGCCTTCCTTCGCCTCGAAGTACCACTTCCACGGATCGACGTCCCTGCCGAACAGCCTGAAGTAGGTCTGTATGAGGTGAGCCGCCCTTCCCTCAGGCGGCTTCACGTAGCCTCCCCTCACGATGTTTATGAGCTTCACGGCGAGGATCGTGTCCTCGAGGTAGTGGGGCGTTATCCCTATACTCTCCAAGAGCTTCTCGATCCAGCCCCTGTGGAAACGACAGATGCCGAGGTCTTCGAGAAGCAGTTCCTTCAGGAACCTCTCGCCGGCCTTCCTGCCCCACTCCCTCCCCTCTAAGTTGTCGTTGTGGTAGTTTGTCATGAACTTTCCAAAGAGGGGGAGGTCAAGGTGGAAGCCAGGATTCCAGTACTGAGGGGGCACTATCCCGCCGTGCTTCGTGGGGACGTACACGGCGAGCTCCATGATCTCCATCTGCCTCGCTCCCCGGGCGAGCCCCTCGGAGAGCGGTAGCTCACCCCTTGACAACCTCTCGAGGAGTTCCAGAGCCGCCTCGTAGTTCCTCTCCGGGTCGAAGTTCACGAGGGAGCCGCTACCCTCCACCACGCCCTGATCCACCGCGTCGAAGTAGAGGGCGATGACGTTCCCCGTCTCTATGGAGTCCAAGCCGAGCTCATCCACGTGGTGGGTGAGGGACAGGATCTTCTCGTAGTCAAAGATACCCGTCTGGAGTCCCATGGAGGTGAAGGGCTCATACTCCACCTTCCTACCACCGTCCATCTTCTTACAGACGGCCACACACCTCTCTCCACAGGTCTTCGAGCGTATTACTCCACCTCTGAACCTCTTCCTGATCTCTTCAGTAAGGGGTTTTATGTGGTCCTCCCATATCTCCTCCCTCTCCCGCTCGCTCATGTAGATCGTGTTCCAGTTCAGGGCAGGTAGGAGGGCTTTCAGCGTGAACCAGTTGTATATCGTCCCTCCCACGCCTTCTTCGGGGACAAGCCTGTACTTCTTCGTAGGCCCGGCCTTGTCGGTCTCCTCCACAAGCTTCAGGATCTTTTCGTCTACTTCAACTTCCGGGGCGGTTCCGCCTATCACGAAGCCTACCACGTTCTTTCTGGCGAGGACGCTCCCGAGCCCTCCTCTACCAAAGAAGTCGAACGTGCCCATCTCGTTTTCATAGAAAATCACGTTCCCGAAGTAGGTCCCAAATGCAGCCGGCCCCACTGCACCGACCCTGTAATAGCCAGAAAAATCGGAACCTGCTTCATCGTTGAGGAAGTCGATGAGAGAAAAAGAACCGCCCTCCTCATACAACTCCTGCAGTTCGTTCAGGTAAAACAATTTTGCATCTACACCCTCCCCGTCACCGTCGAGGACGATCACGGCGGGGTGGGAAGAGCGGCCTGTTATGTATATTCCGTCCACGCCGGCGGAGGAGAGGGCGCGCGACACACCCCCCGCCGATGTCACGAAGACGCCTCCTGTAAGGGGAGAAAAGAAGACGGCAACGGCCCTGTTCGCACCCATGAAGGAATAGTTGGAGTAGGGGCCCCTTCCAATATAGACGGGTGCGTCCCACAGACCCGTCTCGGCGTTGTCGAAGAGGAGAGAGACACCCGTGGAGATGGCACCGCCGTTTTCTATACCCAGCTCGACGAACTTCCCCCGGTTAAGGTCAACCGCGATAATCATGGAGAAAGTAAGGTGGGGGGTGTTTTTATGGCTTCACGGTGAACACCACGACCTTCTTTCCGCGACCTTTGTTCTCCTTCTTCAGGAACACGATCTCGCCGATCTCGCCGGTTCTCCTGACGTGTGGTCCGCCGTCCGCCTGCACGTCCACGCCGGGGATCTCGACGATCCTCCACTTCTCGATGTCCGGCGGCATCCGCTCCGCGAGCTTCACAACTCCCGGTATCTTCAGTGCCTCTTCCCTGCTAAGCCAATAGACCTTCACGGGCAGGTCCCTCTTCACAACCTCGTTAGCGGCAGAGAAGACCTCCTCCACCATCTCGGGAGTTATCTTCTCCACGTTGTACATTTCCTTCGACTTCTCCGCCGTGATATGTCCGCCGGTCACAAGTGCCCCGTACTTCTCGTAGAACACGGCCGATACGATGTGGGACGCTGTGTGCAGCCTCATCTGGCGGTAGCGGTTCTCCCAGTCTATCTCTCCCTTTACCTCCATGCCCGATTCCAGGCCCTCCGTGGTGTCCACGAGATGGACGACCCTCTCCCCTTCCTTTCTCGCGCCCGTAACCACGTACTCACCTGTTTCAGTCACAAGCACTCCCCTGTCACCCTCGAGGCCACCAGAGCGTGGGTAGAAGGCTGTCCTGTCGAGCACCACGCCATCATCGAGAACTTCAACCACCCTCGCCCTGAACTCCCTTAAGTAGGAGTCCTCTAGGTACAGCAGCTCCGTCATGGAGTTATACTTGTCCCCGTTGTGTTTTTGAATTAGTGGTACTTGTGCCAGAGTTCAACGAGTTTTCCGTAGAGCTCTAAGAAATTTCTCTGATCTTCTTCTCTAAGGGAGGGAGGCATCCAGATCTTTATAACTCCCTCAGGATCTTCAAAGACGTTTGCGCCGTATTTTCGAGCGAGCTGTATTACTTCTCTCCTGAAGTCCTCTTTCTTGTAAACGAAGCTCATGACGGCCCCGCCGACTCCACCAATGGCGATGCTCGCACCGTAGGCCGGTACTTCCTTCAGGTGTGGGTAGGGGCTGTCCACTAATGGTACCTCGTGCCCGTGTTTCGCCGTGTAATACCCCTCATCTATCTTCACTAACTCCACTGTAGAGCTCCGCCACCCTCTTCTACCCAGAATTCTCTTTACTGCCCCCTTGATCCCCTTCTCGGGTAAACGTATCTCCACCTTCATCCCGGTTATAAGAACCGGGTCTGTATTTAATGATTTTTCTATGTG
>JALTNN010000084.1 GCA_027000685.1 Microcaldota archaeon | reverse complement strand
GTCCTAACCAGGGTTTGAAGTGCGGGGGGTGGGATTCGAACCCACGAAGGGACTGACCCAGCGGATCTTGAGTCCGCCCCCTTTGACCTGGCTCGGGCACCCCCGCCCATTTAATACCCGGCTGTTAAGTGGTAAAAAGGTTCCGGCGTATGAGTGTGGTTAGGTGTAACGTTGGGGGTCAGGGAGATCGCCTCCAAGCTGATTAAAAAGGTCTCGGATGGGCTGAGAGAGGTTGACGAGGAACAGACGGAGGCTTTTCTGAGAGAGCTCATGGGAGCAGACAGGGTTTACGTCCACGGGGCCGGGAGGAGTGGCCTCGTTGGCAGGGCCTTTGCCATGAGGCTCATGCACCTCGGCTTCGAGGTGTACGTCGTGGGAGAGACTGTGACGCCTGCTATGAGGATGGGTGATGTGCTTGTGGCCATCTCCGGTTCTGGGAGGACTTCCTCCGTGGTGGGAGTTGCGAAGATGGCCAAGGAGAAGATAGGGGCCAAGGTTGTGGCGATAACCTCCTATCCCGACTCTCCCCTCGGCACCATAGCGGACGTGGTCGTGCGGATACGTGGACGAAGGAAGGACGAGGAACGCTCCGACGAGTACCTCGTGGATCAGATCGTGGGCCACTCCGTTCCCATAGCTCCCCTCGGCACGCTCTTCGAGGTCACAACACTCGTTTACCTGGATGGCGTCGTGGTAGAACTCATGAGAAGGCTCAGGAAAAGGGAGGAGGAGCTGAGGGCACGCCACGCAAACCTTGAGTGAAGTTAAACCCTCCACTTCCGTGCGAGACCGCCCAGGAGCATGTGTTCGAGCTCTTCGAGGACGAACTTCTTGGCAGAGTACTCGTCAAGACCCCTTGTCCTGAGGTAGAAGAGGTGGTCCTCGGATGGCACGATGTCCGCCACGGAGTGGGCGGCCTCCTCTACTTCGTTCGTGAGCACTTCCATGGATGGTACGGCCGCCACGAAACCGCCGTTCTTGTAGAGGAGTGTCTCCACCCGCGCTTTCCCTCCCTTCTCCACCCTCACGAGGGGCCTGTGTACGTGGAACGTCCCCGCCTCTCCCACGAGGAGGTGAACGTTAGTTATGTTCCCGGCGGTGAAGAGGTGGTTCACATCCGTCCGCTCGCCACGCGACACCCCAAAGGCCCTTATATTTCCGCTCCCGACGTACCGCAGGTACACGTCCCTCCCCTCCACAAGGGTGTGCACCCTCACGTCGCCCACCACTTCCCAGCGCGAGAAGTGAGGCCCGTTCCCCCTCACGAGGTGGAGGAGCGTTCCCCTTCCCTCGAGACGTCCCGTCACGCTCAGGGGGGAGCGCGAGGAATCCTCGACCACGAGGAGCGTGCCGTCCAGCTCTCCCTCGATGTGGACAAACGACATCCCATCCTTGGACGCAACCCTCACCTCACCTGAACTCATCCTGAACCCCACAGCCCTCTTCACGTGCTCCTCCATGAACCAGTTCTCGGGCTCTGGGAGAGCAGTTACCGACCGCTCCACCCCGCTCACCGAGGCCTCTCCCACCTTCTCCAGGGCCTCCTCGAACCTCTCCCACCTCGTGTAGGACTTTACCGTTGGGCTGTCGGCATAGGGAAGGTACTTCATCCCACGCTCCCCCCGAAGTCGTATTCGAGGACCCTCCTGAACACCGCCGAGTACTCCGGCGGGAGCTCCGACACGATGTCCGAGAGGAAGCCAAGGGCTATGTACGCCCTTGAACGGTCTTCGTCGAGGCCCCTGGTGGCGAGGTAGAATAACTGGTCGGCCGTGATGTACCATGCCCTCGCCTCGTAGGAGATCTTCGCAGTCTCTTCCTCCACCTGGGTATGCGGATACGTGAAAGACCTGCTCTCTGGATCCATGAGGAGCGAGTCGCACGAGACGGTGGACACGGCGTTCTCGGCACCCCTGTTCACCTTCACGAGGCCTCTGAAGACCGTGACGCCATTTCCCACAGAGATCGACTTAGACGTTACAGAGCTCCTTGACCCCCTCCCCACGTGGAACACCTTCGCCCCTCCCTCCTTCCACTCGTCGGGGTGTGCCACCGTGAAGCCGCTGATCCTCGCCGAAGCACCTTCCTGGAGGACGACGGAGGGGTAGACGTAAGAGGATCTCGAGCCGAAGGCCCCTTCCATCCACTCGACCCTGCCACCCTTCTCCACCACCGCTCGCTTGCTGTTGAAGTTGACTATGTTTCTTCCCCAGTTCTGGACCGTGGTGAACTTCAGGTGACCTCCCTCGTGGACGTAGGCCTCCACCATGCCGTTGTGGAACGAGAACCTCCTGAACTGCGGGGAAGAACACCCCTCTATGAAGTGAATGCTCGCATTTTTCCCGACTACCACGAGGGTGTGCTCGAACTGCGCTGTGAGCTCCTCGGATATGAGGAAGAAGGCCTCCACGGGCACATCTATCCTCACCCCGTCCGGGACGTAGAGGAACGCCCCACCGCTCCACAGGGCGTAGTGGAGGGCGGCGTATCGGTGCTCCGTGGGCGGCATCACCCTTCCGAAGTACCTTCTCACGAGTTCCGGGTATCTCTTCACGGCCTCGTCCATGGGAAGAAGTATGACCCCTGCCCTCTCGAGGATCTCTTTTGCCCTCGCATACACAGTCTCGCTGTCAAAGGAGGCGGTGAGACCGGCGAGGAACCTCTTCTCCACTTCGGGGAGGTTCACTTCCTCGTAGAACCTCCTGATGTCTTCCGGAAGCTCGTCCCAGGACCCCGCCCTCACCTCAACGTCCTCGTACAGTATCATCGAGCCGAGGTCTATCTCCTCAACCCCCCTCAGCCACAGGGGGTCTTTCATCTCCCTGAACTGCTCGAGGGCTCTCAGCCTAAACCTTCTCATCCACTCCGGCTCCTTCTTCTTCCTGCTCATCTCCTCCACGAAGGAGGGATCCACCTCACCCCTCGTTATCAACGATTCTACCCCCTTCCATACGGAGGATGGGGAAGGAAGAGAGGAGGGCGAGGGAAAGGGGGTTGTGGGTTATGTATAAAATTCCCCTCCCCTCCTCTGCCATCTCCTTTACGATCCCCACGATCCTCTCCACGCTCTCCACGTCCACCCCACTGTCCACCTCGTCCAGCACGACGTACTTTGACCTGAAAAAGAGGGCCTGTAGGAGCTCGAGCCTCTTCCTTTCGCCGCCGGAGAGCC
>JALTNN010000083.1 GCA_027000685.1 Microcaldota archaeon | reverse complement strand
GTATGATAGGGCTGTTACGACGTCGCCTTGGACGATTCCTGCTCATGCTTCTATGTTAACGGGTTTGTATCCGCTTCAGCACGACGTTCGCCCAGGCAAAGACGTACCCCTTCCAAAGGTACGATTCAAAGATAGATACAACAGATACCTAGTCAAGTCCCTCAAGAATAGAGGGTATCACACTATTCTTATCTCTGCTAACCCACTAGTAACTCCGATAGGAGGATTTGGTAATTTTGACAACGTTTTTGAGACTTTTCCGGAGACAATGAAAGGTCTACTAATATGGAACATATTATCTTCAGAGGAGGTGAAAGAAACGAAGGAGATTCTCATAAGAGAAGGTAAGAGAAATGCGCCTTACATTCAGAAGGCTTTAACACTGCTGAAATACGGCAAACTTCCCACACTCTTGAAACTAGTTGTAATAGAGGGTTCTCGCATAACTTCAAGGCTTTTAGAAACCCTTCTATCTCCCATAACGAAATGGCCGAAGGATAAAGGCGTTAGCAAAACCATAGGACTCATTCGTAGGATTTCACCAAATACTGATAAGCCTGTGTTCCTCCTCATCAACCTCATGGAGGTTCATGAACCGTATAAGCTCGTTATTTTTCAAGAAAGGTATCACGATCGAATAAGACAGGGTTATATTGATGCCGATTTTTGGAGAAAAAAATACGGCGAATTTTCGCTTTATTTGGCCAGAAAACTAGAGGAACTATTAAAATTGATTGAGATCATGCTAGACGATCCGGTAATCATTATTACCTCAGACCACGGACAACTACTAGGGGAACACGGGTACTTCGGGCACGGACGATTCTTGTATGACGAACTCCTCTTCATTCCACTCTACATCAAAGGTATCGAGGTCAGGGTTAAACCAGGAAATTGGATTTCGTTGAAAGACCTATATTATGTGATATTAGAACAAGAAGAGCCTGTAGTTATTGATAACGAGTACGTTGTCGCTGAAACGTTCCAGTGCACGCGAAAAGAACATGGAGAAAACGTTACTGTTCCTTGCCACAAAATAGCCGTCTACTACAAGGATTACAAAGGGATTTTCAATGTGGATGAGTGGAAGTGGGAGGAGTGGAAGGCGTACAATGGTGAGAGGGAGGTTCCGGAGGAAGCGAAGGAGGAGATGATGAAGATCGTTCTGAAGCACCTGAAGAAGGGATTAATGATGAGGAAGGCGAGGGAGCTGGGGAAGAGGTTGAAGGCTAAGAAAGGAGCTTCCTCTTGAGGGTTCTGAGGATCTCCCTGTCTTCTTCTTCGAAGACGCCGAGGAGGATGTTGAAGATAGTATACGTGACGAGAAAGACGGTTAGTTGGAGGAGGGGGGAGAGGTAGGAGAGGAGATAGGAGAGGAGGAGGGCGGTACCGGTGGAAGCCACCGGGACGAGGAGCTTCCCGTAGAGGGGGTGGACGCCGGTCCGTTTCCACAGGACGTAGCTCATGAAGAGGTTGAGGAAGATGAGGGAGAGGGCCGTAGCAACCGCGGCGCCCACGATTCCGAGCCTGGGAATGAGGAGTACGTTGAGAAGGAGGTTGATGAACAGGGAGAGGAGAACGGGGGTGGTGAGGTCGGCGATGTAGCCCAAAGATATGAGCGATGCTCCGTTGGCTCCCAGGAAGACGTGGACGAGGTATCCCAGGCTCAGGATCCTTAATGGACCAGAAGCGGGAGAGTACTCCCTTCCGAAGACGATGGTGAGGGTTTGGGGAGCGTAGAAGAAGAGGATAGAGAAGAGGGGAAGGGAAAGGGCGAGCACCCACTTGGTTACGAGCTTGTAGAACCTGTCCGCCTTGGAAAACATCTTCCTGGCAAAGAAGGAGGTCACGAAGGGGAAGAAGAGGAAGAGTATGGCGTTGTGTACGGAGGTCCCGAGGACCGAGAGGGTCTGGGCAGATCCGTAGAGCCCAACCTCCCTTTCGGGCAGGAAGTAGGAGAGCATGAGCACGTCGGTTGACAGCATCGTCCTCACGAGGAAGGCCACGAAGAGGAGGGAAACGGAGAAGACCGCAAGTTCCTTGAGGAAGATTGTGGAGGGCTTTGGGCTGTACCTCCTGTACACATAGACAAAAGCGAGGACTGATGGGAGGAGGAAGGCGAGGAAGTAGGAAACGCCCGCCAGGAGGAGGATGCCAGTGTAATATATGAGGAGTCCCCCGATTCCAAGTATGATACCCCTCAGGCCATCGGAGAAGAAGGCCTTGACAACGTAGTTGCCAAACCCCCTGTCTGCTCCCACGGATGTCATGAGGATGGCGAAGAAGATCACGGAGAGGGAGAAGAGCGTATAGAGGGAGAAGTCAACACCCACAAAGGTCTGTACGAAGGGATAGGCAAGGAGGAGGAGCAGAGAGGTAAGGACGGAAGAGAGAAGGGTTAACAGGAAGGCGGAGCCTATTAGCTCACCTGCCTTCCTCCCTTTCACCCTGTGTTCGACGATGAACTTCGGGAGCCCGGAGACGATGCCCAGGGTGGCTATGATCGAAGCGGTGGTCGTCAAGGAGAGGAGGAAGGAGAGCACGCCGAAATCCTCGATCGGTAGTCCCCTTGCGGAGAGGGCCCTGAAGAGGAAGATTCCTATGCTGTAAACGGCGAAGCCGAAGAGGACGAAGACGCTCCCCTTTGCCACCCTTTTCAACGCGGTAACAACCTCTTCGTCCACGGAAGGAAAGGAGTAAAAGGGAAGAAAAAACTAGATGATGGATTTACCTCTAAGGGGGACACCATTTATACCAAAATACTTCAGGACGGTTGGAAGGAAGTCGTAGATCTCAACGAAGACCTCCCTACTGCTGTCCTGTCCCGGGAGGTGCAGAGAAAACACTCCGATCTCGGAGTGGACTGCATCGTCTGGTCCCGTGTCGTTTTCCTTTTGATAGGGAGTGTCGTAACCGACGGTACCAATGGCTCGCCAGCGGAGGTTGTCAAAGTACACCATGAGGTCGGGTGGGTCGCCGCGGGTTCTAGGATATATGTCCTCTGGGTAAAACACCCTGTTCTCCCACTTCTCCCCGTTCGGCCCTCGGAGGGAAAGGATCAGGTCCTTTACCTCGTCCCTGAATTCGTAGAACTTTGAGGGCTGGATCGTTCCCTTTGGTTCTCTCCCTACGAGGTTTATGAACATTCGGGAGTAGTAGCCTCCCCAACCCCAGACGTAGCTTTTATCCCAATCTACAGGGAGGTCGTTCAACCGGGTAACCC
>JALTNN010000082.1 GCA_027000685.1 Microcaldota archaeon | reverse complement strand
TTCCGTCTCGACAGGGAGAGGGTGGAGGAGATCGTGAACGTGCTCGATCCCGAGGAGGTCGTGACGGTGGATGGTTATGACCTGAGAATGGAGCTCGGGAGGGTCGTCCTCAGGGAGTCGAGGACGGAGGCCGGAAAGTGGAGGGTCTTCTGGGAGGCGGAGGATGAGGGGAGCTTTAGAAAACTCAGCGAGAGGATGGAGGTGGTGCTACGTGGAGCTTCCGAGGATAATCGTTAACTTCAAGGCCTACAGGGAGGCCACGGGGGAAAGGGCCATCGAGATAGCGAAGGCAGCGGAGGATGTGTGGAAGGAGACGGGAGTGTCCATAGGTGTGGCACCACAGGCTGTGGACCTGAGGAGGGTGGCGGAGGCCGTGGAGATACCCGTGTTCGCCCAGCACGTGGATCCCTACGAGCCGGGGGCGAGGACGGGGAGCGTGACGCCATACGCCGCGAGGGACGCTGGGGCCTACGGGACGCTCCTCAACCACTCGGAGAGGAGGCTGAGGATCGACCAGATAGAGATGGCCCTGTCCCTCGCAAGGAGGTACGGCCTGAAGGTGGTGGTCTGTGCCAACGACCCCATCGTGGGGAGGGCGGTCTCGGAGCTCGGACCCGACGCCGTGGCGGTCGAACCACCTGAGCTCATCGGAACAGGGATATCTGTTTCCAAGGCGAAGCCTGAGGTCGTGCTCAGGAGTGTGGAGGTGATAGAGGGTATCGTCTATGTGGGGGCGGGTGTCTCCACGGGAGAGGACGTTAGGAGGTCTCTCGAGCTCGGAGCGTATGGAGTATTACTCGCTTCGGCAGTGGCCAAGTCGGAAGACCCGAAGAGCAAGCTGTTAGAACTTGCGGAAGCAGTTTTAACTTTTGAGTGAGGGTTTTGGAACATCACGGTTATAAGGGGTGGTGCTCTTTTAGGCCCATGAAGGTGACGCTCTCTGTGATAAAGGCTGATGTTGGTGGACTTGTAGGCCACCACGTCGTTCCTGTCGAGCTCGAAGAAGTCGCGTGGGGCGTCCTTGAGGAACACAAAGATGAGCTCCTCTTCGATTTCGATGTCACCCACGTGGGCGACGACCTCGTCCTGATAATGACGCACGATAGGGGCGAGGACAACGAGGAGGTCCACAGGGTGGCCTGGGATGTCTTCAAGGAGGCGGCGGAGCTCGCAAAGGAAATGGGGCTCTACGGGGCTGGACAGGATCTCCTGAAGGAGGCGTTCTCAGGGAATGTCAGAGGTATGGGACCAGGGGTGGCCGAGATGTCTTTCGAGGAGAGGCCGTCGGAGCCCGTTATAGTCTTCGCCGCGGACAAGACGGAGGCAGGAGCGTGGAACCTTCCGCTCTTCAGGATCTTCGCGGATCCCTTCAACACGGCCGGTCTCATAATCGACCCGCACCTCCACAACGGGTTCAGGTTCGAGGTCTGGGACCTCATAGAGCACAAGAAGGTCTTCATGAACACACCAGAGGAGATGTACGACCTCCTTGCACTCATAGGGTCGCCGGGAAGGTTCGCCGTGAAAAGGGTGTTTCCGAAGCCCGGTCACGTCATAGACGAGAACGAGCCCGTGGCGGTGGCTTCGACGGAGAGGCTCTACGAGGAGGCAGGTAGGTACGTGGGAAAGGACGATCCCGTCATGGTGGTGAGGGCCCAGCACGGCCTTCCCGCCGTGGGTGAGGTGATGGAGCCCTTCGCGTTCCCCCACCTCGTGGCAGGCTGGATGAGGGGCTCCCACTGGGGGCCGCTCATGCCGGTCTCCGTGAAGGACGCGAAGCCCACGAGGTTCGACGGGCCTCCAAGGGTGATAGCGCTGGGCTACCAAATTAAGAACGGTATGCTGATAGGGCCGGAGGACATGTTCGATGATCCCTCCTTCGACAGGGCAAGGGAGATCGCAAACGCGGTGGCAGACTACATGAGGAGGCACGGTCCCTTCGAGCCACACAGGGTCTCCTTCCACGACCTCGAGTACACGACGATGCCGAAAGTCCTTGAAAAGCTGAGGGACAGGTTTGAACCGCTGTAGGTTTAATCCCCTTTTCCCATCTTTTTACATGTTCGAGCACTACTGGGCGGTGAGGAACGGGGAGAGACTACCGCTTTTCAGGGCAGTCAGGTCATTCCCCTGCGAGTTCGAAGGAGATATGGAGTTGAACGAGCTATGGAAGGTTCATAAGGAGTGCTCAAGGGAGTTCTGGAAGGAGTACCCCGACATCGAAGAGGGGGGTGTTGAGAGGAGCTTCCTGGACCTTAAGGTAGAGATTGTAAAAAGGGTGCTCGGGGAGTGCGTGCTCTGTGAGAGGAGGTGTGGCGTGGACAGGAGGAAGGGGAGGGGGTTCTGCGGGCTTGGGGAGGAGGCGAGGGTTGCCTCGCACTTCCTCCACCTCGGGGAGGAGAGCGTTCTCATTCCCTCGGGGACGATCTTCTTCTCCTCCTGTAACTTCAGGTGTGTTTACTGTCAAAACTGGGATATCTCCTTCTTTCCTGACTCGGGCAGGGAAGTTTCGGCGGCGGAGCTTGCGAGGATGATGGAGGATCTCGAGAGGAGGGGGGCCGTGAACATCAACCTTGTGGGAGGGGAGCCCACGCCGAACATACCCGCCATCCTCGAAGCCTTCAGGGTAGCAGACGTCCGCATACCCATCGTGTGGAACTCCAACCTCTACCTCACCCCGGAGGGGATGGAGTTGATCTACGACATCATTGACCTCTGGCTCCCTGACTTCAAGTACGGGAGTGACGAATGTGCACTCAGGCTCTCATCCGCACCCAGGTACTTCGAGGTGGTCACGAGGAACCTCGAAAAGATCAGGGGGAGGGACGTCCTCGTGAGGCACCTCGTTCTCCCCGGCCACCTCGAGTGTTGTACGGAGAGGATCCTGAAGTGGATCTCGGAGAATACCCCAGAATTCTGCGTGAACGTGATGTTCCAGTACAGACCGGAGTGGCGGGCAGCAGAGGTTCCCGGTATGGGGCGGGTTCTCATGAGGGAGGAGATTGAGAGGGCTCTCGAGCTCGCGGAGAAGTACGGGGTAAAGCTGTGTGATTGAGAGCGGACCCGGGGGGATTCGAACCCCCGACCTTCGGCTTAGGAGGCCGACGCCCTATCCAGGCTGGGCTACGGGTCCGCGAGTGGGCCCGCCCGGATTCGAACCGGGGACCTCCTCCTCGTCAAGGAGGCGTCATAACCGGGCTAGACCACGGGCCCACCATAATGCA
>JALTNN010000081.1 GCA_027000685.1 Microcaldota archaeon | reverse complement strand
GAGTTTATAGTTTGAGAGGAGTGGGCCCGCCCGGATTCGAACCGGGGACCTCCTCCTCGTCAAGGAGGCGTCATAACCGGGCTAGACCACGGGCCCACCATAATGCACGAACCCTCACGACACGATCCCAAGCTTCCTGAGCTTCTCTACCTTCTTCTTCACGGCCTTGTAGGGGATGCCGAGTTTCCTCGCGATCTTCTTCTCCTCCATGCCCTGTCTCAGCAGCTCAGCGATCTCCCTGTCCACCCGCTTCACCCTGAACGTCGGCGGGAGGGCCTTCATCGTTCTTTAAGTGGAGGGGAAAACTTTATAATCCAACGTAAGTCAGCAGGAGCGTCCTCTCCCTCGGGCCGTCCCCCTCCACGAGGAGTATCCTCTGCCACGTCCCCAGCACAAGGTCACCGCTCGATATGGGGACGGTGACGAAGGATGACGTCAACACGTTTCTGAGGTGGGCGTGGGCGTTGCTGTCCACCCTGTTGTGCTCGTAGGCCTCGAGCTCGGGGACTAATTTTTCCAGGAGGCTCTCTATGTCGTGGAGCAGCCCCGACTCCGCCTCGTTGATCACGATGCCCACCGTGGTGTGGGGGACGTAGATGTGGAGGATCCCCTCCGATGTGTTCATCTCCCTCAAGGCTGTCCTTATGAGCTCCGTTATGTCGAGTACGTCCGTCTTCCTCCTCGTTCTTACGCTAACCACTCCTCTTTCCACCCTCACGTTCCAACCACCCCAGTATGAACCCGACCGCCTCATCGGGCTGCCGGGTCTTGACCGTCACGGCATTCGGGTGTCCCCACCCGTATCCGAGGCCCTTCTCTTCGAGCTCCCTGAGGAGCGGGAGGAAGTCTGCGTCCCCTCTCAGGCTCACGCTGAAGAGCTTCTGGGACGCCACCTCCTCGACTACTACCACATCATAACCCCTCTCCTGATACCAGGACGCCACCTTCCCCCTGTGGGGGTAGTGAAAGCCGGGATAAGGATATCTAACGTGGAGCACCTTCCTCCCGCCGATCTCGTACTCTTCCTTCTCGGACAGTTCGTCTATTCTCTCAAAGCGGTGCTCAAGGAGCTCCCAGAGGGGCTTCCAGAGGTCTCCCTCCAAGATCTCCCTCCACACCTGTTGATTGTATCCGAACACGTCTGTGGAGAGCTCTAATGCGAGAGCCTTCTTCCTGTCCTCCTTGTCCCACTCCAGGACGTCGCTCCTGTCTCCTGCTGCCGCCACCTTCACCCAAGCTTCCCTCTCCGTCCACGTCTTGACGAGGAGGGAGACGAGGTAGGCGGTGAAATACCTCGATCCGGAGGGATTTTCAATGGCCGGGTTCACGGCGTGGGCCGGCGGTCTCTCGGGAGTGTAATGATGATCTACTATGAAGGTGGGGGCCAGGGAGGAGAGGAGCTTGACACCGGGGAACATGTCGGGCGAGGATCCGAGGTCGAGGAGGATGTGGGCGGGTGCGCGCGGGTCAGGATTGAGGTAGTTGCCCGTCTCAAGGTTCCATGGGTTGAGGGGCTGTCCGTTGACCTTGACGGCTTCGGAGAGAAGGAGATATGCTACAATACCATCCGCGTCCGGATCATAATAGACCCTGGGCCTGTCCCCCGTTATCTTGTAGAAGGCGAGCTCCTTCCAAAGGGCTTCCATCTCCGTCCGGAGTGATTCGAGGTCTTTGGGGAGTTCCTCCCTGTAAGATATCTTCTTGAAGAACCTTCTCTTCACCTCTTCCACCACGCTCTCTCTCAGCTCCTCTATGTCGTTCTCTGTGAAAACAACGCTCTTCCCGCGTATTTTCTTCTTCGTGAACACTCTGTGATAGCTTTCGCCGTCAAATACGATGTATTCGGTGCCGTTACCCTCCCTGCGCGCGGACGTCACGATGCCCTTCCTTCCCTCCACGTTAGGAAAAGACGTCCACCTACTTAAATGCTACTGAGGATGCCAGCCAAGAACACGAGGTACAGGAGGAGGAGGATGGCGCCCGTTCTCCTCGTCAGACGCCTGTGGCGGGACACGACGTAGATGAAGAGGAAGATTCCGAGGAGGAGCATAAAAATCGTGAACCTCTCCTCCCAGAGCAGGACGGGAACGGGCAACAAGAGTGCGGGAATCCCGAAGCCCAGCGTGCTGTTCACCACGAGGGAGCCTATGGCATCGCCGAGAGCGAGGTGAGGCTCTCCCCTCTTTATAGCGTTCAGGCCCACGGCGAGCTCGGGGAGGGATGTCCCTATGGCAAGGGTGAGGACGGCCACGATGAAGGGGGAAACATTGAGGATGTGGGCAATGCCCACTATGGCGTTCACGGCGGTGTAGGCGGACACGCCGAGGGCGATGAGCGAGAGGAGGAAAACGGCTACATCCTCTCCGAGGTTGATCTCTGCCTTCTCCTCCATCTCGATGAGCGGGAGGCGTGTCCTCACGAAGAGGAGGAAGAAGGCGATCAGGATGAGCCCGTCAATAAGGGTGAGCGTGCCCCTGAGGAGCGTGTAAACGAACACTATCCCGGCAAAGGAGGCCGTGGCAGCGAGGAGGGCCGAAAACTCGTCGTCAATCCTCCACGTGGCGAGGAGGGAGTAGATGCCCACGAGCAGGAGGAGGTCGGCAATGTTGGAGCCGAGAACGTCGCCCACGACGATCTCAGGGTATCCCTGGAGGACGGAGAAGAGGCTCACCACGATCTCAGGAAGGGACGTCCCTATGGCCACGACAAGAAGGCCGAACGTGAAACTTGAAACGCCGAGGTAGAGGGCAAGCTTCTTCCCCCTCTCGACCACCCTGTCCCCGCTGAGGAAGAGTATGACGAGGGATATTACGAGGAGTAGTACGAGCTCAGCGAGCACGCCTGACCCTCCTAACCGCTCTGAAGAGGTCTCCTAACGCAGAGTTAAACTCGTTATAAAGGAAGAGGTGTGAGGGTTGGTTACTATCAGAGGAGCCGAAGCCCACGACGGGCTGTCCAGAAAGTCGTGAAGCTATTTTCTCCTCCAGCCTCCCGCCCGGGAGGAGTACGGAGAGCCTAAGCGTCCCTGTGTGGAGGAGGAAGTCCACGTGCCAGAAGAACTTCTTTGAACTTCTCTCGTGCCTCCCTACTCTCGCAATTAACGAGTTCATGGCTGAGCCGACGTAGATGTAGAAACCGGAACTTAAAAGAAATACCTTTGCCCTTGTTCTTACCGTGGTGGCTTGTTTGAGCTCAATGAGCAGCAGGTAAGTTCCCTTCAACTTCTTCTTATAACGTTTTTGCCCCATAACTACTTGTTGGTGGTTAACCATGGTGCACGT
>JALTNN010000080.1 GCA_027000685.1 Microcaldota archaeon | reverse complement strand
GCTCGTCTCCTACATCCTCCTTACACAGCTTCTGATCTCGATCCTCGCCCTCCTCCTACCCTAAGACGTAGGCCTTGTCGTACGCGTACCTCACGTATAGCCTCTTCATCTCCTTCACTTTCTGGGTACTGCCGAGCCGTGTTATCAACGTTACGCCGTTCGCCGCCACGAAGACGGCGTTCCTCAGCCCTCCCACCACCGCCGTCCTGTCAAGGCTTATTATGAGGGACCTCTCCACGTCGGTGAGGACGGCACTCCCAAGCACGACGTTCTCGTTTTCGTCCTTCGGGAAATACTCGTAGAGGGAGTCGAACGATCCGAGATCGGACCAGTACGTTTCCATCTTCACAACGGAGAGCCTGTCAGTATGTTCTAAAAGTCCGTAGTCCACCGAGAGCTCTGGTAGCCCCGAGTAAACCCCCTTCAGCTTCCCCTCCTCCACCTCGAGTATCCTCAGGTACTGAGGGGCGTACTTCTTCAGCTCCTCGACGAAGACCTCCTTATCAAAGACGAACATCCCGCTGTTCCAGTAGTACCCCTTCTCCACATACTCCTTCGCCGTCTTCAGGTCCGGCTTCTCCTTGAAGTGGAGGACCCCTGACACATCGCCGCTCCCCTCCGGTTGTATGTAGCCGTAGCCCGTATGGGGCTTGTAGGGGGTTATGCCGAACAGGACAAGGTTCTCGTCCGATGCCCTCTCCGCGAGCTTCACTGCCCTGAAGTATCTCTCGTTCACTTCCACCACGTGATCAGAAGGTAGGATGAATGCCTTGTCGTCGACGAACCTCATGCCGTAGGCTATGGCTGCCAGCGTGTTCCTCTTCGCGGGCTCCCCCACTATGAGTACGTCCATCCCCACCTCTTCCGCCTGCTTTCTCGCAAGGTCCGTGTACTTCTCCAGCGTCACCACGACGATGTCGTCACACGTGAGGGACGCCCTCTCCAGCGTCTTCTGGAACAAACTCTTTCCGTCGAATATCTTCACGAACTGTTTGGGTGTCTCGTCTGTGGAGAGGGGAAAGAGCCTGTCACCGGAGCCACCAGCCATGACGAGTGCCCGCACACTCATCCCCGCAGAACAAACTCCCCTCCCAACCCTTAAAAGGGAAGGGGTCGTTTTTCGTACCCCTGTCCGGTTGTAAAACCCCGGCACAACTGCCATTAAATTTAATTAAATTTCAGTAAACATCATTAAGCATGGCGGACGACAAGAAGTACACCACGGTCTCCATCCCCAAGCCCCTTTACGACAAAATAAAGGAGCTCATAAAGGACACGGGCTTTACCTCGGTCTCCGACTACGTTACGTACGTCCTCAGGGAAATAATAGCCTCAATCGAGGAGGAGGAGAAGGAAGAGGTGTTCTCCAAAGAAGAGGAGGAGAAGATCAAGGCGAGACTGCGGGCGCTAGGATACATAGACTGAGGGAAGGGCCATGGTCGTCATATGGTTAACGGGACCTTCTGGTTCAGGTAAAACAACCCTCGCCCGGGCCCTGGAAGAGAAGTTAAGGGAGTTGGGAAAGAAGGTAGAAGTTCTGGACGGCGATGAGATAAGGAAAACCCTTTATCCGGATCTCGGCTTCTCTCCCGAGGCCAGAAAGCTCCACAACCGGGTCGTCATCCACATGGCGAAGCTCCTCTCTCGGAACGGGGTGTTCGTTGTTGTATCCCTCATATCTCCTTACAGGAGCGTCAGGGAGTTTGCCAGGGAGGAGATAGGGGACTTCGTTGAGGTCTACGTTTATGCACCCCTCGAGGTGAGGATTCAGCGGGATCCCAAGGGGTTGTATGCCAAGGCTATGAGAGGAGAAATAAAGGGGCTGACGGGCTACGACGGCGTCTACGAGGAGCCCAAGAACCCCGAGGTCTTCGTGGACTCATCGAAAATGAGCGTTGAGGAAGAGGTGGAAGCTGTTTTGGAGGTGTTAAAGGAGCAGGGGTATCTGAATGGTGGCTAAACCACACGGGGGGAGGCTTGTAAGGTTGGTATCATCAGAAAAGACAAAGGAGAGGATCCTCTCGGAGCAGAACGAGTACCCGCGGATGGAGGTACCCGAGGACATCGCCGTGGACCTTGAGAACATCGCCTGGGGTGTCTATTCTCCCTTGCGGGGTCCTCACAACTCCGAGGAGCTTTCATCAATCCTTGACACGATGCGGCTCCCCGACGACACCCCCTGGACGATCCCCATACTTTTACCGAAATTCGAGGGGGACTTCTCCGAGGGGGACGCCGTTTTGTTGACCCACAAGGGAAGGATCGTTGCAAGAATAACCGTCGAGGAGATATACGACTTTGACAGGAAGGAAATAGCCCAAAAGGTATTTAGAACGACGGATCCAAAGCACCCTGGGGTCAAGCGCCTCTTTGAACGCCCAGGTATTTATGTTTCCGGCGATATTTTGCTCATTGAGGAGCTCCCAAACCCCTTCGCTAATTACACCCTCAAGCCCCACGAGACGAGGGTTCTGTTCAAGGAGAAGGGCTGGAAGACCATCGTCGGATTCCAGACCCGGAACGTACCCCACTTAGGCCATGAGTACGTCCAGAAGTCCGCCCTCACCTTCGTTGACGGCCTCCTCATAAGCCCCGTGTTAGGAAAGAAGAAGCCCGGTGACTATAGGGACGAGGTCATCCTAAAGGCCTACCAAACCCTATTCGAGCACTACTACCCTAAAAACACGGCCGTTCTGTCCTTCCTTAGATATCCGATGAGATATGCAGGACCGAGAGAAGCCGTGCACCACGCCATCATGAGGAAGAACCTGGGTTGTACCCACTTCGCTGTAGGGAGGGACCACGCCGGCGTAGGGAACTATTATAGGCCTTACGACGCCCACGAGATCTTTAACGAGTTCCCAGACCTTGGAATAACGCCCCTGTTCTTCCGGGAGTTCTTTTATTGTAAGAAGTGTGGGGGCATAGTGAACGAGAAGATCTGCCCTCACGGAGAGGAACATCGGGTGAGATTTAGCGGAACCAAGATCAGGGAAATGATAAGGAGGGGAGAGAAGCCCCCCGAGTTCTTTCTACGATCCGAAGTCTTCGACGTGGTTAAAAGCTTTGAGAATCCCTTCGTGGAGGTGGAAGAATGAAGATGTTGGTCATCGGGCTTGACTCGGCACCCCCGGAGCTCCTGTTTAACAGGTTCATCGACGACCTGCCCAACATCCGGAAGCTGCTGGAGGTTTCTTCCTTCGGTCCGATGAAGACCACGATCCCCGCGATTACGATTCCCGCTTGGATGGTCATGGTTACCGGGAAGACGCCAGGTGAATTAGGTGTCTACGGCTTTCGCCACAGGAAGAAGGGAACTTACAACGAC
>JALTNN010000079.1 GCA_027000685.1 Microcaldota archaeon | reverse complement strand
CTTTCCACCACCTCCCTCACCCTCGCGGGGTGGTTCTCCCTTCCCCCTATCCTCACGGGGTAGTCCGTCTCCGTGGCGAGGGTTGAGAGCGGTAGTGACTCAACGAGGGCGTTGTAGCCCTTGTAGTGGAGGAGGGCCGGCCCCACGGAGAACATGAGGCCGCTCTCCGCCGCCTCCACCGCAAGGCTCACGCTACCCGAGTACCAGTGGAGAAGGGCCCTCACGTCGGACTTGAAGAGGATCTCGATCACCTCCCTGAAGCTCCTCCCGGAGTGGACGACGACGGGGAGGTCGTGCTCCCGGGCCAGCCTGATCATGTCGAGGAACACCCTCCTCTGTCTCTCAATGGACACACCGAACCTCTCGTACTTGGCATCGAGGCCGATCTCGCCGACTGCCACCACCCTCTCGTTCTCCAACAACCCTTCAAGGACAGCGAGGTTGTAGGGCTCCTTCGCCTCGGCCGGGTGGACGCCAACGGCCGCGTAAACACCCGGCAGGGATGTCAGCTCGGTGCACTTCTCCGACGTCACCAAGTCCTCGCCCGCAGTCACGAGGAAGTCCACACCGGCCTCCCGTGCCTCCTTCACAACGGAGACAGGGTCCTCGGCCTCGTAGAGGTGGAGGTGAACGTCGGCGTACACGGAAGAAGTTGGAGGATAACTCGTTAAAGGCCTTCTTACACGTCTTATTGTGTGGCACTCGTTATGCGGCGCGGCGGAGTCAACACACTTCTCTTAGAAAAGACAGGCAGGGGGCTCAGGGCTTTCATCGGGCGGGCGGTGTCGGGGATACGGTTCAAGGGCTCGGGAGAGGTAAGGGAGAGGCTCGACGGGGAGTTCGTGTTCGAGAAGAGCAGTAGTGTGGAGGGATTCCTGGAAAAGCTGGGGATCGCCTCACCCGTGCCGGACAGCATAATCGAACTCGGAGTGGAAAAGGATCTGTCCCGCCCAAGGAAATCCGTTTACACCGTTGGAGTCCGTCTAAGGTCGATTCCTGTGAGTCAGTTGCTCGCCTTTCTCAAGGAGCACCCCTCCGTGGTGGGAGCGGTGGGAATAGGGGACAGGGGCGTCAAGGTGTTCGTGGAAGCAGATGACCACGGTTCGGCCATAACCGCCGCCCTCGAGGCCATTAACCACGCTTACAGGCGTCTCAGGGGCATATTCTAAAACACCTTGCTGGCTAGGTCTTCTATGTGGTGAGGATTCTTCTCACCTGTCTGGTGGGCCTGGAGGAGCACGTCCTCCGGGAGCTGAGCTCGTTAGGTTTTAAGGGAAAGGTCCTGAGGAGGGGCAGGATCCTCGTAGAGAGGGGGAAGGTCCCGCTCTTCAACTACACTCTCAGGACGGTGGAGAGGGTTGTGGAGCTCATAGACGTGGAGGAGGGGGTGAAGAGCCTCGGGGAGATTAAACGCGTGGTGGACTCGGTTTCCTGGGACGATTACATACCGCTTGACAGGTCCTTCGCCGTGAGAACCGAGAGGATTGGAGAACACGACTTCAGGAGTCTGGACGTGGAGAGGGAGGCGGGCGGGGTGATAGTGAACTGGTTCCTCGAGAGGTACGGGAGGAGACCGCCCGTGGATCTCGAGGACCCCTGGGTCACGGTGAGGGTGGATGTGGACGGTGACACAGTCTTCGTGGGGCTGGACACCACCGGTGAAAAGGCCCTCCACAGGAGGGGTTGGAGGGTGTACGACCACCCTGCCTCGCTGAACGCCACACTTGCTTCGGCCATGCTCCTCGAGAGCACGTGGAGGGACCTCCTCGTTGACCCCATGGCGGGAGGGGGGACGATACCCATAGAGGCGGAGCTGGGTAGGAGGAAGGTTCCGCACTTTGAGTACAGGCCCTTTGCCTTTGAGAGGTGGGGTAGGTGGAACGTGTGGAAGTGGAGGAGAAGGGTGAGGAGACTTGAGAGGAGGATTGTGGCGGAAATCCACGCCATGGACAGGTTCACAAAGCACGTGAGGGGCTGTAAGGAAAACGTGAGGAGTGCGGGGGCGAGACACGTCAGGTGTTACAGGTGGGACGCCACGAGGCTTGAGGAGCTCCCCTTCACACCCACACACATCGTCACGAACCCTCCCTACGGGCTGAGGGTAGCCAACCCCAGGGTGACGGACGAGCTCTACGCAGGCTTCGCGGAGTCAGCGGCAGAGGCCGGAGCGGAGGAGATAGTGACGATAACCACAAAGTGGAAGAGGATGAAGCACTACCTCGAGGGAGCAGGGTATGACGTGGAGGTGAAGGGCGAGATCCTGTATGGAAAGCTACCCGTCAGGCTCCTCGTCGCCCGGCGATGATGAAAAGACCGGAGGGGGGAGATGCCCGGGCTTGAAAGGGCTGAGCCGGGTACCCATACCTCACCTCCCGAAGAAGACGCTGACGAGCTCGAGGAGGAAGAAGAGCACTATGAGGAACTCGAGGACGAGGAACCTCGAGTCGGAGACGAGCTCCGAGGCGAGCTCGGCCGTCTCGACCACAGAGGAGAGCTTCTTGGAGACGATGGAGTACCGCTCGTCTATCTCGAAGACGTACCTCAGCCTCTCAAAGAACCTCTCGTAGCTCTCATCTTCCCACGTGGCAGGGGGCTTCTCGAGGATGAGCAGATCGTTGAGGAGGTTGCTCCTCACCCTGAGGGCCTCGATGAGCGACGCCCTTGCCCCCCGCACGGAGAGGATCAGGGGTTTCCCGAGGAGTTCCTCGAGAACGGAGTCTATCTTCTCAAGGAGGACATCCACTTTGCTCTCCACCCTCCTAAGTGAGGCGGACTGGGCAAGGACGAGTGCGAGGATCTTCCTCCCCTCCGCGTCTAGGGGGCCGTACACCGCCTCGTCGGAGACCCAGACCTCTGCCTCCCCAAGCGTTATCCTCCTGCCCCGCGCGGTGGGCACCGGTTCCCATACAAATTCCTCCCTGTAAGGTCCGTCTGGCTCTTCCACCGCTTCTCTTATCCTTTCCAAGAATGCACGGGCCGTCTCCTCTTTATAGTCGAAGAACACGACCGTGCCGAACGCAAATACATACGTCTCCATTCCGTGCACGTCAAGGAGTATGGGCTCTTCCCACCTAACGAACATCTTCCCGGGGAGGAGCCTCTCGAGGCGCGCCGTGTCGAACTCCCTCCCGAGGGAAACCGCTACCACCCTCATGGTTCCGTAGAAGTAGTGCCTGGAAGGTGTTATAACGGTGGGTTTTATAACGTGAAATTAACACTGTTAAATTGATGCTGAAGGTGGAGGGGTTGAAGGCCCGCATCGAGGGAAGGGAGGTGCTCAGGGGGATAGACCTCACAGTGGAAGAGGGGAGTATTCTCGTTCTAACGGGCCCCAACGGAAGCGGAAAGACCACGCTCGCACGGGCCATCGCTGGAGATCCGAGGG
>JALTNN010000078.1 GCA_027000685.1 Microcaldota archaeon | reverse complement strand
CTCCTTATCTGTATGAGCCTGTCGTCGGCGGAGGCGATGTTCGCACCCCCTCCCCACGCGATCACACCGCCAACGCTCTCCACAACCTCTTTTATCTCCTCTGCGGAGAGGTCAACCCTTGCCACAACCTCCATGGTATCGGCCGTCCCCGAGGGTGAAGTTATGGCCCTCGAGGACGTTTTCGGGACCTTGTATCCAAGGGACGCCATGATGGGGACGTAGAAAAACGTAACCCTGTTCCCCGGAACACCCCCTATGCTGTGCTTATCAACGACCTCCCCCTCCAGCTCGAGCCTCTCCCCGCTCTCGGCTATGGCCTTCGTAAGTTCAACCGTCTCCTCCATGTCAAGTCCGTTTATCTCACAGGCCACGACGAAAGCGGAAGCTTCGGCCGGGAACAGGGCCCCCTCCATGATATCCTCTATTATCCTCCTTATCTCCTCCCCGGTCAGCTTCCCGCCCTCTATCTTTTTCCTTATGGCCTCTATGCTTGCTGGCGGCTCGCCCGGATAGACCTCCACAGCTTCCCCCGAGACCAACCCCAATTCCTGTGCCACGTCGTCCAGAACCCCTATCTCTTCCTCCCCGATAAACCTCTTTGAGGTGTTCACAATGGCCACAAGCTTTCTACTATCTTTCACAATCTCTACTCTTCCATCGGGGCCTTCTCCAAGGAGTTTGGCTGTCTTTTCGTTGAGGGCCACGACATACTTGTCGGCGTCGAGATCGAGCACCCTGACCTTCAGCCTCACGGGAGAGAGAAAGGTGGAAGGTTATAAAGGCCTTGAGGCTCCCTTAACTCGTGGAGGTGAGGAGGTATCTCATGCTTAAGGAGGAGTACCTTCCCCTCGTTCTCTCGGGGAAGAAGAGGATAACGATAAGAAGGAGGACGAGGCTGAGGGAGGGGGACCTCTTCTACATCCACTCAGGGGGGAAGGTATGGGGGATAGGACGGGTTACCCGCGTGGAACGGATAATGAAGGACGAGCTGACCCCCGAGCACGCCCGCCTCGAGGGAATGAGCTACGAGAAGCTGAGGAGGGAGCTTGACAGGATTTACGGAAAGAGGAACGTCCCCCTCTACGTCGTCCACTTCGAGGTTATCAAGCGGTTCGAGGAGCCCGTCGAGGTGGAGAGACGGTTTTACGGGGATCTGACCCCTTCTGAGATAGCCCACCTTGCCCTGAAACACGGCCTCTTCCCAGATGACGGGGAGGCGAGGAAGATCCTCCACCGTGTCGCCGAGACGGGCAGCATAAGGAAGGTGGCCATGGAGCTCGGCGGGCTGAGGAGGAGGGGCAAGGTCAGGGCAATACTCAGGAAGGCCTATGAAGAATTAAAGAGGGAAGGGATCGTCTAGGACTTCTTCCTCTTCCTCCCTCTCCGTGTCTTCTTCGTTTTCTCTGCCTTCTCCTCCTTCGCCGTCACCGCCGTCTCATAGACCTCTTCGAACTCCAGCACCTTGCCCGTCTGGTAAATGACGAACGCTATGACGAGCACTAGCACCCAGAAGACCCACACGGCGGCCTTCTGGAGCATTATGCCCCACTTGTCCATCACGTTTATGCCGTCCGCGTACGGATAGATCCCCGCTGCCAGGGCCTTTATGGCACATATCTGGTACGCCGACGTGTCCTCCGACGCCACCGCACCCTCTATACACTGCTTAACGTCCTTTATCCTGTCCCAGGACATCACCAGGTCTATCGTGGCCCCTACGAAGAACATGAGTGCCACGAGCACGAGCAGAAGGCCCACGAGCTTCGGTACGATGATGTACCTTCCCCCTATCCGCGCCATCATCCTCATCCTACCACCCGGTTAGATTACACATTCCACCTATTTAAATGCCACGTATGTTGCCCTCCTCGACTTCTCGTTGGCCGGCATCGTCTTCATCGTCTCGAAGACGTGCACCTCCCTGAGGCCCACTCACACCACCCCGTACCTCTCCCTCAACTTCTCCACGTTCCTCTCCATGACCTCAGAGAGGCGGACGCCCAGCGTGTGGGAGAGGACTGCCACATACCAGAGGATGTCCCCGAGCTCATCAACGATCTTCTCCCTGTCGAGCTCCTTCCCGTCTCTCCACGTCTTCTTTACAACCTCTGCGAGCTCGCCTGCTTCCCCATTAATTGCCAGGGCGAGGTAAACAACGTCCTCGATTCCCTCGGGGCTTCCCCACTCCTTCCTCGTCTTTAGTGCCATCCTCTGGAACTCGTCCGCGTCCATGTGGAGATTTATGGATACATCCCGTTAAACCCCTTCCCCAACTACGATCCTCTTCCCGTTCACAAGAGCATCGGCTACTTTCCTTCTTGCGTTCCTGAGGAGCCTCCACAGTGTCGTTCTGGATATGCCCATCTTTTCTGCAGCCTCGTACTGCTTCAAACCGAGGAGGTCGACCAGACGCATCGCCTCGAGCTCCCCTTCTGTTATGTATATAACGCCCTCCCCTTCCCCCGGCTCGAACACCCTCTTACCGTACTCCACCCCTATCTTCACGGGTTTCCTGGGTCTTCCCACGCGTTTCATAGGCCTTCCCAAGAAATCTTGCCTAAAAACGTTAAACCGCTTGGTGACCAACTTAAGAATGTGATGACCCGTCTCTCGACTGAGGCCGCCGATGATGACGGGCATGTCGGCTGATCAGAACTTCCCGAGCAGCTTGCCCAGATAGAAGCCGAAGGTCACGAGCCTCGCCACGTCCTCCTTCTCCACCTTGATGTCGCCAAGAACGTGTAGATATGGTCTGGGATCCTCCCCGAGCTCTTTTGCCAGAACCGCTGCGAGGACGGCTGGGTAATACCTGTCCTCCCGCATCCCCCTCTCCAGGTATACCTTCGGGGGGAGGTCCACGAGATTCCCTCCCTTCAACCTCTCCCAGATCTTCCTTGCCTCGTCCCGCTCTCCATACAACGCTAGGGCCAATGCCCTGTAGAGGTCTAACAGGACGGGCCTCTGACCGCCTACAAGTGCCTCGACTTCTCCCGGGAGCCTGTCCTCCTTCTTCACCGATTCAAGTGCCCTCTCCCTTTCTTCCTTCAGGACGGGCGTCCCGTGTAATGCCACGAGAATGGCGGAGGTTGTGAGCGGATCCGGGGGAAGACCCTCCAACACCCTCCACATGCCGTTATGGTATAACATCTTCATCCTTTCCTCCGCCTCTTTCGTGGGAAGCCCCATCTCGTAGAGGGCCCTGAGGACGTACCTCAGGCTCTCCGCGTCGGAAGAGCTACTGACAATCGAGCTGAGAGCCCTTCTGTGGTGTTCCCTGGCTCTCCCCTCCCTGTGAAGCAGGAGGACCGCTCCGGCCGTGGGCAATGGGTGGGGCCTGTCCCCCAGGTACCAGAAACCGTTTACCTCCCTTCTTTCTACATCCTCCACGATCTTCCTGTAGAGCTTTTCGGGCTCCACTACTAAATACCTGAGACGACAATATTAAGAACGTGGTCAGGGCGATGTCCTGGAACGATGGCGTGGCCCACAGGAAACTACTAATGATAACGGC
>JALTNN010000077.1 GCA_027000685.1 Microcaldota archaeon | reverse complement strand
ACGTCCTTACCACGAGATCGGCGTCGGGGAAGTCGGGCAGGTAGAAGTACCTCCGGAGCTCCTCGTAGCTATCGGGCCCCCCTGAAAGTTTTGCGGCCCTAACAACCTCTTGGACACCGGAGTAGGCTATGAGAAGGCCCACCTTCGGTTCGTTACCCGCTGTCCTCTCCTCAACCCTTCTCAACAGCCTGACAAGGTCCTGGGGCAGGAGGTGTAGCTCGCCCCCTGCTCTCACCTCCACACCGGGGTCTTCCCTCAGCCACCTCTCTGCCTCCTTCCTAAGGAGCGTGAAGAGGAGCCGGAGCTCTGCCTTACTCCTTTTCATAACGTTTTCGAGGGAGAGGGTGTAGAAGTAAACGTACTTCACATCCGTCTCATATTTCAAGAAGTCCAAGGCCTTCCTGGCCGTCTCTATACCCCTCCTGTACGCCTCCGAGAGGGGTATTCCGAACTTCCTCGCGTAGCGCCTATTCCCGTCGGGAATTATGCCCACCGCCGTGGGATCCGCCACGGGTGAAAAAGTTGTGGGATTATAGCTAAAAACCGCCCCCGCCATATACTTCACGATGGGTAAGAGAAAACTGAAGAAGATACTCCGCAGGGCCGGCACGTTGTTTCTGAGGTACCAGCTCCAGCAGACTGCCGCAACAACGGAAACGACGGAAGACTACGACTCGGAGGTCGTCGTCCCCGCGGAACTTGTTGACACACAAACCCCATTCCCCGTAGCCACGTCCGTAGAAGAAACCCCCGTGACCACGCTGGAGGTTCAGGAGGTTCTGCCGGTGGAGGTTGGCGGGGGTACCGACGTGATCTCCGAGCTCATATACACGCTCCCCGAGGACATCACAGGCGAGATGCCGGCCGAGTGGAGACCTCCCTCCTTTTCTGATGTGGACGAGAAGTACCCTCTTATACCCCCGCACGCATACGCGCATGTTTTCTGGTCCGACGAGGAGAAGAAGCTCCTCTACCACGTGGAGGAACCAGTCCTCACCCTCCAGGAGAAGGAGGACCTGGAGAGGATAAAGACCCTCCTCACGGAGCTCATAGACATAGGAGCCTTCGAGTTCAAGGAGGAGGAACGGCTCGCTGATTACATCGCCGCGAAGTTCGACGAGATCGTAAGGGACTACGGCTTCTCTCTCACCCCCCTCCAATACGAGAAGCTGAAGTACTACGTGGTGAGGGACTTTGCCGGGCTCGAGAGGATAGAGCCCATGATGAGGGACCCCAACCTCGAGGACATCTCCTGTATAGGTCCAGGTGTCCCCATCTACGTCTACCACAGACAGTACGGCTCGCTCCAGACGAACGTCGTCTTCAAGGACAACGAGGAGCTCAACAGGTTCATCGTGAAGCTCGCCCAGCTCGTGGGGAAGCACGTCTCCGTGAGCCAGCCCCTCCTCGAGGGTGCCCTGCCGGACGGGAGCAGGGTGCAGGCCACCTACGTCGTCACCAAGGACATCTCCACACGTGGCTCCAACTTTACCATACGCAAGTTCACGAAAGACCCACTCACCGTCACTGATATCGTAAAATACGGGACGATGACGCCCCTCATCGCTGCATACCTCTGGCTCGCCGTGGAGTACAGGTCGTCCATCCTCGTAGCGGGGGGAACGGCCACGGGTAAGACGACACTTCTCAACGTCATCTCCATGTTCATCCCCCCGGAGGCGAAGGTGGTATCCATAGAGGACACGCCAGAGCTGAGGCTCCCCCACGAGAACTGGGTCCAGAAGATAGCGAGGACCGGGAGAGAAGGGGGCACAATAGACCTATTCGACCTCCTCAAGGCCGCCCTGAGGGAAAGACCGGAGTACATCATAGTGGGAGAGGTGAGGGGAAAAGAGACTTACGTCCTGTTCCAAGGTATGGCAACGGGACATCCAGGCTTCGCCACGATCCACGCCGAGAACATGGAGACTCTCATAGACCGCCTCATATCCCCGCCCATCTCTCTACCGCCAGCCCTCCTCCACTCGCTTGACATGGTAATCTTTATGAGGAGAGGTAACGTGAGGGGCTACGAGGTGAGGAGGATAGGCCAGATCGATGAGATACTCGGGATGGATATCGAGAAGAAGAAACCGCACGTGAACGTGTTCGTGGAGTGGCTGCCGGCAGAGGACAAGTTTGTTTTTCCCTCCCGTAAGAGCAAGATAGTGGACAGGATAGTCCGCGAGAGGGGCGTGAGCGTTGAGAGCGTGTGGGACGAGCTGAGAAGACGCTCTTTCGTGATAGAGTACCTTGTGAAGAACAACATACGCTACTACCGTGATGTCCAGAAGTACATCTCAAGGTACTACCGCGAGCCGGACAAGCTCTTGGAGGAGATAGGGTATGTTGAAGGGGCTGGCTAGGTTCTCCTACAGGCTCCTCGGTAGGTACGTTTACAGGTACAGGGAGAGGTTTGAGTGGCTCCAGGACGACCTCAAGAAGGCTAGACTCCCCTACTCCCTCGACGAGTACCTCTCCCTCCTCGTCCTGCTCGCCACCGCCGCCTTCTTGCTGTCCCTACTTGTGGCCTACTATTTCCTCTCTGGTTTCCCCGTGGTCGTCCGGGAGATAACGACGCTATTGGCCGCCGCGTTCGTGACAGGACTTGTTGTTTTCTACCTATTCAACCACCCGAAGATAGTGGCGATAAACAGGGGCAGTAACATCGACGCAATCCTCCCCATCGCCATAACCCACATGTCCACCCTCGCCGGCTCGGGCATCCCGCCACACCACATCTTCAGGATCATGGGGAAGATAGAGAAGTACGGCGAGATATCGCGCGAGTGCCGCCTTATTTACAGGGACGTCACGGCACTGGGCAAGGACATATTCACGGCCCTCTCCGACGCCGCCAAGAATTCACCGTCCCGCCTGTGGGCCGAAATACTCTGGGGGATCTCCTCAACCCTCCGCTCGGGCGGCTCCCTCAGGGACTACCTCTACATGAAGTCCAGAGAGCTACAGGCCCTCCTCGAGAGACACGAGAAGGAGGCTGTGGAGTCGATGAACCTCCTCACGGAGATCTACCTCATAGTCTTCGTGATGGGCCCCATTCTCGCCGCCATAATGCTTATCCTCATGGGGATGCTCTCCGGGGGTAGGATTTTCGGCGTACAGCCCCTCACTCTCCTCTCCCTACTAGTATACGTGGTCATGCCAGCCGCAGGCCTCGTATTCCTCCTCATCACCGATAATATACGTCCGAGGGAGGTGCGATGAGACTAAAACTGCTCGGAAAGGTCCGTGAAATCCCGGACTTCGTGCCGGTCATCCTACTTGACATCCTGCTCCTCGGAATAGCTATATACCTCCTCAACCTCTACTATTCCCACACGCCCTACTACCCCACGCTCCTCGCCATAGTTATCTTCGCCGCCCTCCTCGTCCCCTTCTTCTACATCTACAGGCATTACAAAGAGATACAGGAGAAGGAGAAGTTCTTCCCACAGTTCCTCAAAGACCTCGCCGACATCCACCACACGGGGATGAGCCTTGTCCAGGCTGCTTACCACACAGCGGGGCAGAACTA
>JALTNN010000076.1 GCA_027000685.1 Microcaldota archaeon | reverse complement strand
TGGTACACGTACACGTGGTTCATAAGGGTGGGAAGGTTCAGGGAGGCCGTGCTGGAGGAGGTCAGCGAGAAGGAGAGGGAGATAATAGAGAAGATGAACGAGCTCGAAGGATACATGCTCTTCGAGTGCCCGGAGGGGCACGAAAGGGTGGCGTTCGAGGTTGCCATGGAGCTGAACTTCACCTGTCCGGAGTGCGGAGGACAGTTAAAGCCCGTGGACGTGGAAAAGGAGCTGGGGGAGCTGAGGAGGAGGCTTGCAGAGATAGCGAGGGTTAAGGCCCTTCTTCGATCCCTGTGAAGACGAAAGCTCTAACAATCCCTTTCTCCTTCACAACTCCACAGTCGAGGGAGATGGGGACGGTAAGGATTGTGTTCGGGGTGAAGGAACCCTTCACCGTGAAGGTGGCAGACCCCCTCGGCTCGAGAAGAATTGTGAACGTCTTGTCAAGGATGTTGACATCGCAGACGAGATTTGTAGGGTAGAAAGATGTTAACTCGAGGCGGAACTCCGTGGGGATGGCCTTCCAGTAGGTCGGGCGGACGATGTAGAAGCCTTCGGCCCCCTCGACTGCCCCTCCCCTCGTGAGGAGGGTTGCTACGAGGAGTAGCACGAGGATAGCGAGGACCCATTCAGGCCTTATCCTCCTCAAGTAATACATAGCCGCTCACCGCCATTGCCACGAATATTCCTCCAAGGAAGAGGGTAAAAGAGGAGTAGGTCGGGTCGAGGCCCTTGAGGGAGAGGTACGTGTAGAGGAAGGGGGAGAGGGAGATGAGGAGGAGACCGAAGAAGAGGAGGGTGTTCGTGGCGTCCAGTTCCCTCCACCTGCTCCTCAGCCTGTGGTAGAATACGAGGCCTCCCATGTAGTCGAGAAAGTCTATGCTCTTAACACGCCTGTAGAGGACGTAGGATCCGAGGAGGAGTAGGACGGACCAGAGAGCGAGGATCGCCCTCGTTGTGAGGTCGTAGCCGTAGTAAACGGCGAGGTTGAGCAAGAGGAGTGAGACAACGGCAGCCAGAACGAGGACGTGGGAGACCGTCACGTAGATGAGATCCCGCTTGGGCAGGGAGTGAACCTTCTGGGCCCTTTCAGAGAGGTGCATCGTTGTATAGAAGGGCCTGCCAGATATAAAAGGGCTGTTGTAACCGGCGCGGTGAAAAAAGTATAAAAACTCTGAAGGCGTAAGAGGAGGTTGATGGAGGGTGGGCTCCCGCAGAAGGGCTGTCTGTTTCTGCTGCGGGAGTCCATAGTATACATAACGCTCAACACCTTCTAACGTCGGGGGATGATGTCCCTCTGAGGGACGGACCCCGTGGGGCTGTGCATGGGTGAAGGGTTTGTAAAAGGAGAGAAAGGGTAGGGGAGCCCTTAGTGGGGCCTGCGCACGGATGAAGGGGTAACTATATTTAGGCCCATTTCTGGTATTTAAGCGTTTCGCTGACATCGAGGTGGATGGGCTTATTAAGGGGAGTGCCCTGTTATAGGCGTGAGGGGTGTAAGCAACGTCCTTACAACGTCGGCGCTCCTGCTGATCTCCATAGTGCTCCTCGTGCTCATACTCCCCTGGGCTTGGAACGCAATGACACAGGTCGTGGACACCCTCACGAGGGGATCCCTCACGCAGACATACACGGTCCTCGCGGACGTCTACTTCATACCCCCGCCGGCTGAGAACCCTAACCTCGCGACGCAGATCGCCTTTGTCTTCAACAGTGGCGAGGTGGACCTCACGGACGTCAGGGTAAAGATGCTTGACAACAACTTCAACACCTACGACCTCAACATCTTTGTCATAAGGAGGGATGGTGGTACGTCCCCTAAATCGCAGGTTGTATCCCTGTTCAGACCCGGTGACGTGCTCGTAGTGGAGGTCCCCCCTATGAACAGCTACCTCGGATTCCAGTTCATCTTCCAGAGCAAGGAATACTCGGAGGTCTACGAGGTGGGTGGTTAGATGGAGAATGTCGTGATATTCGTGTTTGCGCTGGCAATTATGCTGTCCTTGATACTCATCGTCGCTGGTGCGTCCATTACGTCCTTCTACCAGACGGCAACGGCACAGAAGAAGGTAATAGATAGGTACTGGAGGGGGGAGGTCCTGCTAATGGTGGACGTCAACGGTGCGGTTGGGCCTGCCGACAAAGTATTATACATAACAGACGTAAACAACGGTGTTGTCACGATAGTGAACAGGGGCTTCTCTGACATCTTCTCGTTGAGGTTGTTCTGCTGGGATAGGTATGATCCGTTCTCACGGTACGGGCTCGTGAACGGGGAGGTGAACGGTACCATTCAGCCCGTGTCGATAGAAGTGCTTCCTTCCTTCCCACCGCTTGACACCGTAAGGTACGATCTCACTTCCCTCGGTTTTACCGCCACGGAGGTAAACGACGGAAACGTGGCATGTCTCCTTGTGTCACTCGGGTATGCTAAACCGTTCGTGCCGCGAGGTTGAACTTCTCGTAGAGCCTACCAAGGAGGGGGTCTTTTTCTCGCAGGGACTTGAACCAGGAGCTTTCGATTACATATTTCGCCTTTATCTTCAGGCCGGCGAGCTCCTCCGACCCGAGGACACTCTTCTGGACGAGTTCCCTGAGTCTTGCCACGCCCTCCGGAGTCCTCACGATTATCCTGTTCAGAGCGGAATATATGGCGCGGAGGGCCGCCTGTTCCTCCACGGGAATTTCCTCTACATAATAAGTAACGCTCCAGTTGCTAAGGTCCTCGAATTCGTGGGCAGGGTTCTTCCCTGTCTTGAAGAAGTTTATGAGGGGTTCGAGGGCGTTCTCAGGAATCACCACGGTGTTCCTGCCCTCACGGATGTAGGGGTAGAGGGTGAGGACACCCTCGCGGTAGTACACATATGTGCGACCGTTCGACTTCGTCACGACCTGTGTATAGCCGTAGAGGGCTCTAAAGAAGCGTTGATAGGCGTAGGAGGGCGATGGCTCGGCACCTTTGTACCTGTATCTTATTAGGTAGCCCTTCACGGAGACCCCCACACTTCCGGTAATATCCGGGTGTTGTGATGTTTGGTGATGTTATGTAGAATAGATGTAAAGAATAAAAGTCTATCAGCGTCTGCGGGTGAAGCCGAGTATTCCGCGTGGGCGGGTCTGCTGCGGCTGGGTCGTCGTCTTTGCCTTGTTTATCAGTATGATGTCCTTCACAGCCACGACCTTGTCATAGTTGATCGACTTCTTCTTGAGTATCTGTACGATGTCCTGCTTGCTCGTAAGCCTGAAGGGCTCGAGGGTTATCTTGAATATCCTGCCCTCTTCGAGGTCGATTATAAAGTCGTATGCCTTGCCCACGTACTCGGCATCTGTGGTGTATATGTCCATGCCGAACATGCGGGACAGCTCGATGGTCATCCTCTCACCGGGAAGGAAAAGGACATGGAGGTATTTAAAGGTTGTGGCCGTCGCAGGAGGGGAAGAGAATGAGTAGAGGGACGCAGGAATACCGGAAGTGCAGAGGGGGCCCATCTTATACATAAAAACGGAGGAGTGAGGACGTCGTCCGAGGGACTTTGAAAAAATTATGCAAGATATTATGT
>JALTNN010000075.1 GCA_027000685.1 Microcaldota archaeon | reverse complement strand
CCTCACGAACGTGATGATTATTAGCATGAAGGCCGGAATGGCCACCCAGTATATCGTCATGAGGGCGCTTGGTGGCATGGCAAAGGCCGCGAGGAGGTTCGTTCCGAGAGGGGCATTTCCTATGCCCGTGAGGATTGCCATGAGTGTGGGAAACACTATGCCCACGAACATGAAGACGACTCCCACGAGGTTCAGCTTCTCGGAGAACTCCCTCACCCTCATCCTCTGCTCGTAGGCGAGGTCCTCCGCTATCCTCCTGATCGCATCCGAGAGGTTCCCCCCTATCCTGAGCGCCCTTATGATCTGGGAAACAGTCCTCCTCATCCCCCTCGACTTCGCCCTTAGTGCAAGGCTTTCGAGGGCCTCTTCCGTCGTCTTACCCTCCGATATTTCCCTGAGTGTTCTCCTGAACTCCTCAGAGAGAACCCCGTAGTCCGACGAGGCTATGGACTCCATGGCGTTGTACAGGCTCATACCGGACCTTATCACCACGGCGAGGTGCCTCAGGGCAAAGGGGAGCTCCTTCTCTATCTCCACCCCCCTCGCCCTCGCCTTCCTCGACGGGTATGACATCCCGAGGAGGAACACAAGGAAGAACACGAGGATAGCGATGATGGGCGTCGAGAGGAGGAGAACCGTTGAACCTCTCAGCAATATGGGTGCCACGATGAGCGTGAGGACGCCAGCGAGTATGGACACCGTGAGAACCAGGCCGACGAACTGTGCCGCGGTGAGCGGGATGTTGGCGGAGTAGAGCTCGAGGTCTATCCTCCTCATAAGCCTGTTGTCCACGAGCCTCTCCGCCACCCTATCTACAATGCCCCTCATCCTCTCGTATATACCGCCGAGGAACCTCACGACGGGCGAAGGGTGTTCCTCGAGGGACGTGGCTGTCTTCGAGGCAATGGTCCTCATCGTTATTATGTCCTCTATGGACTCGGGTATCTCCTCTTCCTCGGGGATGTACTCCCCCTCCTCCCTGTACCTCTCCAGAACTCTCCTCACAATCTCCTCGCTGAGGAGCTCATCTATGTCTACGGTCCTCTCTTCTTTCTTCTTTCCCTTTGAGAAGAGCTCCTTTATCTCCTCTAGAGCTTTTGCCACCTCTTCTTCCCCTCCTCGAAGTACCTCTGAACCTCACTCTTGACGGCCTTCATCCCCCTGATCCCCCTCTTGAGGAGGGATGAGAGGAACTCACTCCTCCTCTGGAGCTCGTCCTCGAGATCGGAAACTTCTAAGGCCGTGTACTCCCTGAGCGTCTTGAGGTAGGCCACGTTCGTCCCAATCTGGAGTACCGTGTCCTCCTTCGGCTCCCACACAAAAAGGATCCTAACTACAGGTTTGTTGTCCTCGTTCACGACCTCGGCGAGCTCCGTAATCCTCCTTATCGTCCCCTTCCTCCTGTCGTGGATGCGGTGCTGTACCACGATGAAGTCGAGGGCTGTGGCCATCACCTCGGGGACGCTCATGGGCGGGGACGTTATCCTCACCATGGTTTCATTGGCAGAGTTCGAGTGGATCGTCCCCATACTACCGTCGTGGCCCGTGTTCATGGCGGTAAAGAGCGTGAACGCCTCCTTGTGGCGGACCTCACCGACTATTATCCTGTCGGGCCTCATCCTCAGGGCGTTCTTCACGAGGACATCCATGCTCACCTCCCCCGTCCCCTCTATACCCGGAGGCCTCACCTCGAGCCTCACCCAGTGGTCGAGGGGGAGGTTCAGCTCCGCCGTGTCCTCTATTGTTATCACCCTCTCGTAAGCGGGTATAAAAGCCGCGAGCACGTTCAGGGTCGTGGTCTTACCGGATCCCGTGCCCCCCGCGATGAGGATGTTTGCGGGCTTTGCTCCCATCCCGTCAACGGCGAGCCAAAGAAACGCGGCCACCTCTGGAGTGAACGTACCGAACTTTATGAGGTCGAGGATGGTGTAGGGATCCTTCCTGAACTTCCTTATCGTTATCGTGGAGCCGTCCACGGACACAGGAGGTATAGTGGCGTTCACCCTGCTTCCGTCCGGTAGCCTTGCGTCGAGGAGCGGGTTCTCTATGTCTATCCTCCTTCCCACGTCCCTGGCGATTTTGTCTATAACTTCCTTTATCTCCTCGTCGGTGTAGAAGACGATGTTCGTCTTCATCATGCCATATCTTCTATGGAACACGTAGACAGGCTTCTTCGGACCGATGACCATAATCTCCTCGAGCTCGTCGTCTGCAAGGAGGAAGTCGAGGAGTCCGTAGCCTATCATCTCCCTCACGACGGCCTCGGCATAGAAGTCCTTCCTCGCCGGCGGAATGCCGAGTTCCGGGAAGTTCTCGATTATCTCGAGGACTTTCTGTTTGTAGAAGTTCTTCTTCGATTCGAGGTCCCTGAACCTCGTTCCCGTTATCGCTATGAGCCTCGCTGTGGCGTCCTTTAGGATGTTTATCACCTTCCTCTCCGCCTCGGTCGGCTTGGGAACCGGTATCTCGTAGAGAAGAAGGGCCTCGCCCTCCACCTTGTATATCTTGACATTCCCGTACTCCTCCACCGGTACCTTGACCTTCTTTCCCTCTTCCCTCCTCTCCGGTGTCACCTCCTCCGACTTCACCGCTGACGCTTCCTCTCTCTTCTTCTCTTCCCTTTCGCTCTCCTTCGCCGCCTTTATGAGCTCCTCGAGATAACCCATCACTACCTTTAGGCGTTTCCCCAATAAAAGCCTTCGTCCAGGTAGTTATGTGGTCACGGTAATACGGCCGGAGTTATGTATAAGATGTAAGGGCAAGCTGTGGTGCGGGCTGAAGAAGTGCCCCCTCCTCGAGGCGAGGAGGATAGTAAAGGGTCTGAACGTGTCGAGAGAGATGGAGGGATACTCGCCCCCATCCCTCCTCGTGGGCTGGTCCGGCTATCCAGAGGTAAACGTCACACCGCTCCTCACCGTGGAAGATCCGAGGATCGCCGACAATCCCGGGCTGTGGGCGGAGAGGAGGTTCCCCATAGAGAGGATACTCGACATCAGGCTGAGGATGGGGGGCGGGGCGAAGAGGAGGAAGGTAGAGGAGAAGGACTCTTTCGTCCTCACAGTGCAGGAGATCGCCATGAGCAGGAGGGAGGTCGGGACGGACGTGGAGTTCGAGAGGCCGCCGAAGCCCACCGTCTCCTTCTCCAACCTCTTCCCTCCCATAGGTTTCCGCGGAAGTCTCAAGAGGATAGAGCTCGCGGAGAACCCCAGGGTTGACAGAAGGGTAGAGAGGTTCTACTACGACGAGGTGAAGGCGTCGGAGGCGGTTCTTAGCCTTTACAAGAGGGGCTACGATGTTTATCCCCTCACACGCTACCTTTCGGCCGGCCTCCTCGGGGAGAAGAAGAAACTCGTGCCCACGAGGTGGGCCATAACCGCCGTGGACTCGATTATATCGTCAAAGCTCCTCGAGGATGTGAGGGAGTACCCGGCCGTGGAGTCCGTCCTCCTCTTCCACTCTCATCTCTACGACAACCACTTCTTCATCTTCTTTATCCCCGGCCCCTGGGCCTTCGAGCTCGTGGAGGCCTGGGCCCCAAGGTCCTTCTGGAGCAGGGGGAAGTTCGTCATCGTCTCGGACCACGAGGTTGGAAGGGAGAGGAAGGACTATGCGGACAACGTGGGCGGATCCTACTACG
>JALTNN010000074.1 GCA_027000685.1 Microcaldota archaeon | reverse complement strand
GAAGGTAGAACTGTTAGAGAGGGATGAGGAGAGTGCGAAGTTCCTCGTCAAGGGAGTGAACACAGGGCTCATGAACGCCTTTAGGAGGGCCGTCATCTCAGAGGTTCCCACGCTCGCCATACATGAAGTCTACTTCTACGAGAACACCTCTCCTCTCTGGGACGAATTTATAGCACACAGGCTCGGCCTCATCCCTCTGAGAGCGGAGTACGGGACCTATAATGAACATACAGAAGTCACGCTCAGTCTCGAAGCGTCCGGACCGAAGGTCGTCTATTCAGGTGATCTTGTCTCCTCAGACCCTTCCGTCGTCCCCGTGGACGACAGGATCATCGTGGTCAAGCTCATGGACGGACAGAGGCTCAGGCTCGAGGCAAAGGCTAGGATGGGGACCGCGAGGATGCACGCTAAGTGGCAGGCGGGGCTCGCATCGTATAGACACGTGTACAGGGCGGAGGTGAAAAAGCCTGACGCTGTGAAGGCGGAGGGCGGGGACGTCAAGAAGATAGAGGAGGAGAACAAGAGCCCCGCAGGGCTCTCTGACGCCTCCCTGAATCTCCTTAAGGACGTAGCTGAGGCGGATCCGGACGCCGTGATACTCAAGAGAAACCCAGATCAATTCATACTCTACGTGGAGACATACGGAAACATGCCGCTGAATAAGCTCATCGAGGCGGCCTGCGACACCCTCGAGAAGAGGCTGAAGGAGTTCGAGGAGGCGATCGGATGAAGAGAACGGGTCCCACAAACCCTTACCTCCGGGGGCTCATAATAGACCTCGAGATCGCGGCCAGGAAGCAGGACGCACCTGTGTGGAAGAGGGTGGCCGAGATGCTCTCCAAACCTACAAGGAAGAGGGTGGAAGTAAATGTCGGGAAGATAAACAAGCTCGTTGAGGATGGTTCGACCGTCGTAGTTCCAGGGAAGGTCCTAGGTAGCGGAACCATCACAAAAAAGGTGACAGTGGCCGCTTGGAGGTTCACGCCAGCGGCGAGAACGAAGATCGAGGCCGCCGGCGGAAGGGCGATATCTATATATGAACTCCTGAGGGAGAATCCAAAGGGCAGCGGGGTGGTGATCGTAGTATGACGCTGATCATAGATGGGACGAACAAGCCCCTCGGCAGGCTCGCCACCTTCGTGGTGGACCTCCTGAAGAAGGGCTACCCGGTCGTCATAGTCAATGCAGACAAGATAGTGGTTTCCGGAACCCTTGAGGGCGTACTTCCCAAGTTCAAGAGGAGATACGACCTAAGAACCCTCTCGAACCCCATAAGACAGACGCCCCGCTGGCCCAGAACCGTCGAAGGGATCGTGAGGAGGGCCATAAGGGGGATGATACACCGAGATGACAGGACGCGGCTCATGAAGAGGTTGAAGGTGTTTAGGGGTGACCCCGGGATACCCGGGAAGAGGATAGAGGTGAATATAAGGACTCCGTCCCGCTACGTTTACGTGGAGGATATTGCGAGGGCCCTGGGTGGTGTGAAATGAAGAAGGGAAAGGGGATAATGAAGATCATCCACACAAAGGCGAAGAAGAAGTCGGCTGTCGCGAGGGCTACTCTGTACTATCCGGGTAAGGGGATTGTCAGGGTAAACGGCTTTCTCCTCGACGCGTGGCAGAACAATAAGTACGTGAGGATGCTCATCGAGGAGCCCCTCGTGCTCGCCGGCGACATAAGGAACAAGGTAGACATCTACGTGAACGTGAGGGGTGGAGGATTCATGGGTCAGGCCGTGGCGGTAAGGGGCGCCATAGCCAAGGCCCTCGCGGAGCTCGTGGGAGACGACCTCAGAAAGAAGTTCCTCGCCTACGACAGGACGCTCCTCGTCGATGATGTGAGACAGGTAGAGCCCAAGAAGCCGCTTGGAAGGAAGGCGAGGGCGAAGAAGCAGACGTCCTACAGGTGATGGTATGCTACCTCCTGTAAGGTGCTTCACGTGCGGGAAGCCCATCGGTGGAAGGATATACCAGGAGTTCCAGAGGAGGGTGCAGAGAGGAGAAGATCCGAAGGAGGTGCTCGACGACCTCAAGGTGAAGAGGTACTGCTGCAGAACCGTCCTCCTCTCAACCGTTGTCCTCATCGACGAGATAGCACCCTACAACACCTTCGAGCTACCGTAACTTTTTCTCCTTTTTCAGACACATTCTTCTTGCCGGGGTGCCCGAGAGGTCTAAGGGGTCGGACTTGAGATCCGATGGGCGTGTGCCCGCGCGGGTTCGAATCCCGCCCCCGGCGTTCATACATAGAACACTATGCTCGCGTAGTCAACCACGCTCTCGTAGTTCCCGTTCACGTCCCCCGAGTTCGAGAAATGGAGGCGCTCAGCGGAGGCACCCCTCTCCTTCGCCCATAAGACGAGAGAAGCAATCGGTCCATAGCCACATGGGGACGCTCCGAGTTCTTCCACAAGCCTGAGAAACCTCCTCACGTCGAGGTCGAGTATGGCCTCGATGAGCTTCGTGTCCGTCTCCCTTCCCACCTCCGCGGGGACGTAGTGGGAGAAGTCGGAAGAGGCGATGAAGAGGACGTCGTCGGGCACCGCACCTGCGAGGTCCCTCGCGTAGTCTTCGTCCTGTCCCATCATGATAACCGGCACAACCTTGAAGGAGTCGCCCCACACGTGCTGAAGGAAGGGGAGCTGAACTTCGACGGAGTGTTCCTCGATATGTGCCTCGACGTCGAAGCCTGCGAGGGAGGAGGAGTCCACTATTTGGCCGGCCGTCTCCTCGTCAACCTTCACATAGCCCAGCGGGGTCACCCACTCGCCCCTCGGAAAAACGGATAGAGGGATGCCGTAGCCTGTGTGGTTGGGGCCCACTATCACCGTGGTTCTGGGTTTTTCGTTCCTCAGGAGCTTATAAAAGTGGGCTGCAGTCAGCCCGGAGTATATGTATCCGGCGTGCGGCACCACACCGCCTATTATCTTCCCTTCCACGTGCTTTTCATCTGCCCCTGCAAAAAGCCTGTCGAGGAGCTTTACCAAATTCCCGGCGTCGAGCGGATAGAAGTAGCCGGCGACGGCCGGGTACCTTATCATACCTCAAACTCCTCCAGTTTCACGGGGAATTTGTCCCTACTCTCTATCATCTCACGGTTTAACATGTACTCCCGGGCGAGGATGTAGTATATGAGGGCGAGGGCCTTCTTTCCCCTGTTGTTTCCAGGGATGACGAGGTCTATGTTGTGCACGGTGTTCCCAGAGTTGCATATGGCAACAACGGGGATCCTCGCCCTGGACGACTCGTCCACCGCCTCGCGATCCGCTATGGGGTCAGAGACGAGTACAACGGACGGTTCCATGAACTCCTTCCCGTATGGGTTGGTAAACGTACCGGGAACGAACCTCCCTATGACGGACTTCGCCCCTATCACATCAGCGAACTTCTTCGCAGCGTTCTGGGCATACTTCCTTCTCGCCACCACCACGATCTCGTCGGGCTCGTAGTAGGAGAGAAACCTCCCGGCTATTCGCAGCCTCTCATCTATCTTGACGATGTCGAATATGTTGAGCCTGTCGGGACGCGTCCTGTAGATGAACTTCCCCATGTCCTTCGTTCTGAATGTGGTTCCGATGTGGACGCCGGAGGAGAGGTACTGTTCCACGGGGACGAGGAGCTGGACGTTCTTCCTTCTCGCCATGGTTAGATGTTACACACGATAATCTATTAAAGTTCGTGGTAATTGCTCC
>JALTNN010000073.1 GCA_027000685.1 Microcaldota archaeon | reverse complement strand
TCTTCATCAAGTCCTTTTTTCCTTTAGTTCTTTGACGGCTCTGTAAAAGGATTCCAGGAGCCTGTTTGGGAAGTAGTGGTTGTAAATCTTGAGTTTCCTGGTATATTCCCTCTCCTTATCCCTGAGGAGTGTTTTGGCGGTGGGGTGTTTCATCATTTCGCGGAGCAACCGTTGCACGAACTTTCTGCCCTCAAAAAAGGCCTTCGGCCGCTGCCTGTGGAAATAGTGTGCCACCCTCTCATAGTCTTCCGGATCGAAGATAAACCTCTGGCTCGTATCCAGAACCACCCTCGGCAGTCCCCTCCTCCCAATCTCCTCGTAGAACCTCCTCACGAAGCGGTCCTGCTCCTCGGGGGTGACACGCTCGACGACTATGGCCAGGTCGAGGTCGTCGATCAGCCCCGCGTACTTTCTCTCCTTCAGCCTTGTGCCTTTCATGGTAGCAACTTCGATGGGCCGAACCTTCACGGGCACTCCGGCTATGTTCGGGGTGAGCGTTCCTCCCACCACGGCGAAAGCCTTGAGCCTGTTGCCGAACATCTCCTTCGCTACGTTGTAGGCCACCACCGAGGCATCCAGCCTTATGTCCGCCTCGGGAATGTAGGCAACGGGCTTCGTCAAATACCTCTTCCACCTCACTTTACCTGCCAGGATCGAGAATAGGTCTGGGTGGACGGCAATGATGTAGGGGCGGTCCCTTATCAACGTTCGTTTCCCACCAACCTCTGTGTAATAACCGTGCGAGGAGAGGAACCTCCTTACGTTGTCCGGAGTAACCGGAAGTCCCTTCTTCTTCACAGTTTCGATCGCAACCTCCCAGGGGTGCCTCTCCACGTGTGTATTTTTGCTCCATGTTTTATAAACCCCGCCCACAGGAACTACTTTGATGGACATAGGGCCCCTCCGCCGCTTCCTCTTCAAGTTGCTCGGTGAGGGAAGAAAGGTTGTCCGGTATGAGGACTTCCCGGAAGACGTCAAGGAGGTCCTTGCAGAGCTCGCGGAACGGTTAGAGATACCCCCACCCGGGGACAGGGAAGCCTACGGAACGTACGCCTACGTGCTGACCAGACCCATCAAGGCGGCAACCATCAACCACGTGGCCGGTTCGTCCATCGACCTGGAGGGGCTGAAGGAGGCCATCGTCCACTTCCAGCATGTAGAACCAGCCAACACCGACAAGGTGAACGTGCTCGTGCCCCTTCCAAGAGATTCTCAGCTGAAAAACATCTACGCTGGCTACGACCTGTGGGGAAGAGGTGTAGGCGATCTCTTCATGGCACACAGGGTCCTCCGCGAGGCGGTGGAAGAGCACGTTGGAGAGAACAAGAGGCCGCCCTTCATGGTGTTACTGAAGGGGGTGTTCCTGAAGAGGGGTGACCACCTCGAGGTGAACGAGTCACCCGCTTCGCCGGAGGGCTACACCCCAGCCCTCCTCATTCAACTTCACCTCCAGAGACCCCTCGAAACATACCGGGAGCAGGTCCACGACTTCCTCCCGAAGGTCATCTGGAGGTCCCTCTTCTACATCAGGAACAGGGAACGCCTCCGTCCCTGAAATGAATTTTTAAAAGTTTCTCCGAGAGTGTAAGAACGGAGCTCCGGTGGTGTAGCCCGGCCAAGCATGCGGGCCTCTCGAGCCCGTGACCCGGGTTCAAATCCCGGCCGGAGCACTGGCGGGCTGGTAAACCGGCCCGCACCAAATTTTATATATGCCCCGGGGCGTGATATAGTATGGACCGGGTCTCCACGGCCCGGTCGCTCCCCCACACCTTTATTAACTACCCCGTGGTTATCTTACCGTGGGGCTCAAGGAGCTTGCCTTAGGTGTTAGGCGCAGGTTATTCGGGAGGCCCTTCACGGAGCTCACGAGGGACCTCTCACACCCGCACGCCACGCTCTTCCACGATGCCCACTCCCTCGTGCTTCAGGCATTGCACAGCGATGTACCGTGGGAGGTCGTGAGACACGCAGACAAACACAAGGAAAAAATCCGCTACCACCTTGAGAAGCTTGGGGCGGTGAAGATCCTGCCCGAGGAGCTGGAACGATACCTCTCCAAGTACAGGGTGCTCCTATCGAAGGACCACAGGAGGTACCTGAACCTTAAAATGAAGGAGGTGCTCGGTGAGCTCGGCGAGTACCAGAGGCTCATGGAGGAGTACGAGCGCCTGACATCGAAGGACGCTCCGGAACCTGTTATCAAGAGGGTAAGGCAGGATCTTGCCATTGCCTACGTGAAGTACCTGTACAGGGCTTCTAAGCTTGCAGAAGCCCTCTATGACGCCGCACTGGATGCCGCCGAGAGGTTCAAGAAGGCTCGTTAGGTTTAAAAAGCCCGGGGGCATAAGGGACGTATGGGTATCGAAGAGTGGTTCAAGAATGCCTGGGAAAACTACAAACGTAATTGGACCACATACGTCGGGTTAACGATGCTGGTCATTTTTGGTGTTGTGTTGTTCATTGGGGTCGCGTTGTTAAGTGCGTTGAGCATCCTTCAGGCCCTGATCTCTGGCGGTACGTCTAACGGCGCGTGGATCACCCTTGTGGGGCTGTTCCTCCTCGCCTTTGCCTCCATGATAGCGGCCGTACTCCTCGGGTTCTACGTTTATACGGGTATGTGCAGGACCGCCCTCAGCGAGAGGCTCAGTCTCACCGACGCACTAAAGGAAGCCAAGAACTACTTTGCGACCGTGGGGAACACCGTCCTCTCGTACATGGTTATCACCGCGCTCCCCATATTCCTCAGTATGATACTAATGCCCACGAACCTGTTCTCCCTCCTGATCGGAGGGCTGTTCTCGCTATACATAGCCATCAGACTGGTAACGGCTGCGGGTCTGGCAGCGATGGGGAGGGGTACTATAGAGTCCCTGTCCACGGCTTGGAAGGTGCCACTGGTAGACAGTCTCACGGTGTGGATAGCACAGCTCATCGTGGGGCTCCTCAACGCCCTTGTACAGCTCGTCCCCGTTCTCGGCGTGCTGGTCAGCACCTTTGTCGTCCTTCCGTACGGCGTGGCAGTGTACATGGAAGCCGTGAAGGAAAAGGCGGGTGGCTGATCCCTTCTTAGGGAGAGCCCCGGGCGGGATTCGAACCCGCGACCTCCCGCTTACAAGGCGGGCGCTCCGCCGGGCTGAGCTACCGGGGCACCACCGGAGCTTATGGGGCCGCGGGGATTCGAACCCCGGTCATGGGCTCCCAAAGCCCACATGCTGGGCCAGGCTACACCACGGCCCCGCGACGAAAGTGTTGAGGGTGGGATTCCTTTTAACTGTTTTCAGTACACAACAGACAGCCTATCCCTTTCAAGGAAGAGGGCGATTCCCGCTAAGAGGTTGAGCACTCCTGCGAGGACGAAGACGGAAGCGAATCCGAAGAACGTCACGACGACCCCGCCAATGAGCGAACCAAGACCTGTGGCGAGCCGGCTCCCGCCTTCAAACAAACCCCACTCCGAGGCCGCCCTCGTCCTGTCGAGGAACAGGGAATAGTAGGCATCCCACACGGAGTGCACTGCCGCCCACACGAGCCCAAAGAGGAACTGAAGTACGGCCAGCAACAAGACAACGTGAATAAACAGGTACCCGAAGGAGAGGAAGCCCGCCACAATGTGTCCGAAGTAGAGGATCCAGGCGTGTCTCTTCAACTTGTCTATGTACCGGCCCAAGATGAGGACGAGGGACCCGAGGACGGTC
>JALTNN010000072.1 GCA_027000685.1 Microcaldota archaeon | reverse complement strand
CCTTCATAGAGGCGTGCACATCGGCCACCACCCCTTCCACCACATCCCCCACATCCACTTCAAGCTTCCCGAGGAGGTGGAGCACTTCTACCTCCTCTCCTTTGCCAGATCCGTCCTGGCCATCACAGGAGGCCTGTTCCTACCCCTCTACATCTACAAGGCCACGGGGGATCTGCTCTCCGTCCTTGTGTACCTACTCCTTTCTCACGGCCTGTTCAGGGTCTTTAGCCGTCCCCTCAGCCTATACGTCCTGAAAGGTCACGGTGTGGAGGTGGCCATGTTCCTCAGCATCCTGCTCGCGGGAGTGGAGTACCTCTCGGTTTACTTCTTCGGGATAACACCCCTCCTCATCGCCCTCTACGGCCTCCTCGAGAGCCTATCGACGACGCTTTACTGGGACGCCTACCACATATCGTTCGGCATCTTCGGGAGGGAGAGGGACAACGCCGAGGAGCGAGCCGGCCTCAGCGTCGTCCAGAGCGCGGTGTCCATCATCCTACCCGTCACATCCGCGGTGATCATTAACGTCGTTGGTTTCCACACCTTCTATGCCATAGTCTTCATCGTCACGGTGGCTGCCAGCCTCTTCCTCCTCAAGCATTTCAGGCGGTTCACGAAGATAGAGTTCACGTTCAAGGACGTCGTGGAATCGCCCTATAAGAGGTTTCTCCTCTTCGAAGGTGCTATGTATTCCCTCATGTGGCTCACCCCCATATTCGCCTACATCGTCTTTTCCGGTGACGTGGTCAGGTTTGGTCTGCTCTTCACGTTCATGGGCTTCGTCTCAACACTCCTTAGCTACTTCGTAGCTAAGTACATCGACAGGAAACACGACTACGGGCTGGGGAGGGTCTACTATGCCGGGGCAGGGATCTTCATCGGGGCACTCTCTCTCTTCCCGACGACCTTGGGCGTCTATGTAACCCAGCTGCTCAGGAGCGCCTTCAACATCTTCGAGCTCGCGGTCGTTTCAGCGATCTACAGGGTAGTGAAACACAAACACCCCGCCCTCGCCGTGGGGAGGTCTTTTTACATATCCATCGGCAAGCTGGTGTTCTTCTCCACGCTCATAGCCCTTTACTTCGCGTTTCTTACCTCGGGGGCACGCATCGACGACTTAACGTTCCTCGCAGGAGTCTTCATCGCCGCACCCATCCTCGCGTATCTCACGATAAAGGAGTATGGCAGGCTCGTGAGAGAGGCCGAGAACCTCTGAAAGTTATAAAACACCGACCCCACTCTGTTGTTTCGGGGCCCCGTAGCCCAGCCTGGATAGGGCGTCGGCCTTCTAAGCCGAAGGTCGGGGGTTCGAATCCCCCCGGGGCCGCTCTTCCACCCCTCACTATATTAACCACTAACACGTTATTATGGCGTGGAGGAGAGACCTACGAGCTATCTCAGTACGCCGGAGAAGCTCGCCAAGCTCGTGGAGAGAAAACCCGACATGGCCTTTAACCTTGCAGCCCACGTGAGGTTAGAGCACGTCCCGCCCCTTCTCAGACACGCGGATGACCCAAGGGTAGCCGCATTCCTCCACGAGGTGACGGAGAAGGGCGTAGCTTATATCACACCGGAGGGCGAGGATATCTATGAACACTTCGTCGTCTGGAGCGAGGACGAAAAGTCGCGCAAAACCGTGGAGAAAGGGCTTAAGAAAGCCCTGACGGACCTGAAGAACCCGATCAACTTGAAGGCTCTGAGATTCTACCTAATGTTCGGCAGAGACATCGTGAGAAGGGTGATGACACCAAAACACCTGAACGAGATAATCAAACTGGCCGAAGAAGGACGCAGCGATGCCCAGAGAGTGCTCATAGATCTCCTCGATGATACGGTCTTGAGGAGGGGGGTGCTGGACCTTCTAGATGAGGAGAGGGCCGAGAAGCTCTTGAAGAGGGGGAGGGGGGAGAACCTTGGGGCGCTCGTGGCAAAGTACCTTTCAATCCTGCGCTTGGCAAAGCCAGAGAGGTATGTTGAGTTCGTGAAGAGGAACACCAGGCACATAGTTAGGGGCTACGTTGAAGGGAGGTTGAAGGGCCTTGAAGGGTACTTCCTCGGCGTGCTGAGGGGAGAAGACCCGGCGATGGAGGAGATAGAGCGGGCCGTGGTGGAGTACGCGAGGAAGAAGGGGAGGACCCTGCTCAGGGAGGACCCACACAAGTACGAGAGACTTGCTGAACTGGTTGAGATGACTGTTCCGGAACACTTAGAGTGGCTGTTTCCCGGGGACAGGGCGAGAGAACTCCTGAGGCTGTTCAGGGAAGGTAAGATCGACGGAGGAACGTTCCTCAGGATTATCGAGTCACTTCCACACTTAGCCAGGTATATTGCCACAGATCTTTCACCGGAAGAGATAGAGAGGCTTGCGGAGGTTTCCACGAGAGACCTGAGGAATCGGGAGGGCCTCCTCGCAATTCTCAACACGAGATTGGATAAGAAGCAGAGGGCCAAGATCCATGACATCCTTTCGAAACTCTTTCGGAGGGCATTGGAGGGGGACAAGGAGCTCGTTGCCCTCTTCCGCTCCGTTTTTAGGAGGTGGAGGTACACCGAGGAGTTCCTCCAGAGGGGACACCTCGAACAGCTCCTCGAGCACCTGGACCGGGAGCAGGCCGCGGACTTGTTAGGAGCTCTCCTGTACAGTGCCAACAGACAGCTTGCCCGGAAGGTGTCCGACCGACTCCATGAGGGACATGTCAAAACGCTCTTTGATCACGCGGAGAGGGGAAACCGGGGAGCGATTTCTTCCATAGCGAGGCTCATTTTTCTCAGGGACAGCAAAGTCCTCAGGGAACTGGAGAAGAGGGAGGTGCACCTGAGGCACTACTTTGGAGACCTCGCCGAGGCACTCTGGAACCAGATCGAGATGTACATGTTCCCCGTCCGATTTAAACCGGAGAACCTCATGCACGCGCTCCTGCTCCTCGAGGTGGACAGGAGGAGAGGCCTTCCACTTCACAGGGAGCTGGTGGAGGAGTACCTCGGTCGGTTCCGCGGGCACCCTCATGCCGAAGCTCTTTTCCACCTCGGGAGGGCCAGGGGCTACTACCTCAGACAGCTCCTCGCGGATCCCAAGCTGATGGAAAGGTACCTCAGGCTGTCGGAGGTCTTTCACAGGAAGGGGATCAGGGGCAAGAGGACCGCCAGGAGGCTCTACGAGATTCTCGGGGCGGTGTCGCTCATGGAGGAGCTGGGCGTGGACTACCTAAAGATCGCGGAGGAGTCGAAGAGCATTTCCGAGTTCGCAGAGAAGCTCAAAAACGAGGCGATGAAGAGACTTCCTCCGTCCCTTAGGGACCTCATCCATAGGCCCTATCTCCTCCTGAGCGTCCTCGGCTACCTCTCGAGGCATGGGGAACACGTGGAAGAGGGTCTAAAGATCTCGAGGGAGGAATTCTTCCCGAGAAAGTTCGGGCACGTCGATCCAGACCTCGCCGAGAAGCTGAAACGTCTCGCAGAGAAGCTGGAGAAGGAGAGGCACACCGTGTACCTCGAGAGCCTTGATCACCTCGTCGCCTCCACTCTCGAAGAGGCGGAGAAGGAAGGTGTGTGGTCGAAGGTGGTAAAGGAGGACGAGGCGAAGGAGTTCCTTGAGAACGTGAGGAAGGCCCTCGAGCACCTCCGCGAGAACAACTTGGAGGAGGTAGCGAGGATGAGAGGACTCCTTGCCAACACGAAGCTGGCAAAGAGACTTGGAG
>JALTNN010000071.1 GCA_027000685.1 Microcaldota archaeon | reverse complement strand
ATAGAGAGCGGTAAGGTGCTGGCAGGTGGTGGAGCACCCGAGATGGCGGTGGCGGTCAGACTCAGGGAGTATGCCCAGAGGGTCGGCGGGAAGGAGCAGCTTGCCATCGAGGCCTTCGCCGACGCCCTCGAGATAATACCGAGGACCCTTGCAGAAACGGCGGGTATGGACCCCGTTGATACCATAGTGAAGCTCAGGAGCATCCACACCAAGGAGAAGGACGGAAAGTACTACGGAGTCGACGTGTTCAACGGTGAGATTGCCAACATGAAGGAGAAGAGCGTGCTGGAGCCCCTCAAGGTGAAGGTGCAGGCTATGATCAGCGCATCCGAGGCAGCACAGCTCATCCTGAGGATCGACGACATCATAGCGGCGTCCAAGAAGGAGGAGAAGGAAGAAGAGGGCGAGAGCGAAACAGAGTTCGACTGAAGCCCTCCCCTAATTTTTTATATTACTACAGACTAATACTCACATGCCGTACGAGAAGAGACCCGTGAGGGTACATGTGAAGAGTGTGGAGGGCCGGGTCACCTACGGCGAGCTCCTGAGGACCATAGCCGGCAGGCATGTGGACGAGCACGTCCGGTTCTTCATGGAGACGAGGACACCAGGTGTTAATGAGCTGAGGGATAGGTTCCACTCGCTCCTGAACACGGAGCTGGACGAGAAGTCTGCTTTTGAGCTCGGAAAGAGGGCGAAGCACGTGAAGGAAACACTTGAGAGGCTGGCACTACTAATTCAGGTTCACAGGAGGAGCAGAAGCAGGACTAACAGGGAGATGCTGGAGCGTGTGCTCTCAGAATACGAGAGGATACTGAAAGTTATCAGACAGGGAAGAAGACGATGAGGGCCAGCTCGAGGAGGACGAAGGCCCCCAGCACGAGGAAGAAGTCCCTGGGCCTTATCTTGGGTGCCTCTGTTTCAAGGGCGAAGGAGAGCACGCCGAGCGTCGTCGCGGGGGACTCCGTCTTCACCTTCTTCAGCTTGACCATACAACACATTTTTAACACACGGGAATATAAAAGTTGTAGATGGACCGCGAGAAGATAAGAACCGTTGTCAACGTTGCCCTCCTCCTCGTGGGGCTCGTGGCGATCCTCTACCTCGCCACGAAGTACGGGTACATCCACTGCTCGGCCCTGCCCCACTGGTGCAGTATATACTCCTCCATCAACACAGCACTCTACGGGAGGGTGTACCCCTCCGTGGCCGTGCTCTACGGCGACGAGGGGCTCGGGGATCCGGACTACATCGTGAAGTACTTCAGGGAGAAGTGTAGGATGAACGTGAGGGGCCTGGACATCGATAGGGTGTCGCTGGGAAACCTGCAGGGCTATGACGTCGTGGTGGTAGAGAGGGCCCGCTACCTAACAGCTGCCCAGCTCGAGATGTTGTGGGACTTCGTGGCAGGCGGTGGAAAGCTCGTGATAATCGGTGACGTGGGGGTTGAGGGGCCCGAGGAGGAATATCTCACGTGGAAGGACCTCGGTGAGGAAAGCAGGGAAGGGATTGTGAACCCGTGGGACAGGAAGAGGAGGGACGGTGTGGTGGTGGACTTCGGTGCGTCGGTGCTCGGGCTGAGGTACCTCGGGAACGGGGGCTCGGAAGGAGGATTTAGCGGGACTGTTTACTTCGAGGACGACATCCTCACGAGGGGTTTCCCGAGGAGCATGGACCTCGAGACTGCATTCGCCGCCACGGAAGTGCTGAACTCCTCCGTGTTCGGCCCCGTCACGGTGGCAGCGGTGATCGGGGACACGAAGCAGGTTGGTGATGTAAAACCACCATACCCTGCCATAGTGAGGATAGGCTACAGGGTGTTCTTCATCGCATACCCGCCGGAGGAGGCGGGAGGTAGGCACGCCCTCCTATACTTTAACCTCTGCGAGGTAGTAACGTAACAATTTAAATAGTAGGAAGAAATGTTATAATGGGTGATTCGATATGTATGGCGGAGGGCCCCAACAGGGAGAAAGAGGAGGAGGTGACGACGCGGCACTCATGGCCGCGCTCGCCATGGCAGCAGCACAGGAGGAGGCCGAGAAGAGGAGAAGGGTCAAATTTGCCGAGGCTGCCCTTCCCCTGGCCCTGCTCGTGATCTTGGCCATAATTTTCGCCGTTAAGCTCGGCTTCATAGACCTGAGCTTCCTGCCGTTCTTCAACCAGCCCGTGGACGTCCTCATACTGACGGACAGCTCAAGCGATGTGAGCATTCAGAGACTCATCCAGGTGCTCCAGGAGCAGGCCTCCTACTACAAGATCAAGGCAAGGGTGCTCCAGCTGAGCCCCAACAAGAGGATATTTGCCCAGCAGCTTGCGGACGCGGACGTGGTAGTACTGTATGAGACGGAGACGTACCCAACCCTCTCGCTCCAGCAGAGGAAGGAGATAGCCAAGTACCTGAAGACGGGGGGCAAGCTGATCGTCGTCAAGAATTCCGGTACCTACATACCACAGTGTGACGTGCTTGGCGAGTGTGATCCGAACGCGAGGGAGTGGGTTGGCTGGCTTGAGCTCGAGGACTTCATGCCCGTCGAGTGCTATGAGGAAGCGGCGTGCCAGCCCGAGAGCGTTAAGAATGCCACGTTATACACCATAGACCCCGAACACCCCGTCATGAGGGGCTTCGAGTCTATTGAGATGGGGACGGTGACTTCGATCAAGGAGCTCCAGATCTCCAAGAGCGGTGTTGATATAGCGGACGTCTACGAGGGTGGGATAGAGAACCCAGAGGCCGTGTTCCCGGGCGTCACGGTGTCCCAGGGCGTTTTCGGCGTCAGGGTGATCCACTTCAACTACGACCCGTGGGTGACGAAGAACGTCTTCATAAACGCCGTGCTCTACCTAGCGGGTAGGAGTGCATGAGAAGGGTAATAGCAGGGCTCGACCCGGGGGCGACGGTGGGCATCGCCCTCCTTTCTTTTTCCGGAGAGCTACTTCTGGTTACCTCAAAGAGGGGGATGGGAGACGAGGAGATAGAGAAGGCCGTACTCTCCACCGGAAAGCCCGTGATCATCGCCACCGATGTGCCCAGACCTCCGGCTAAGGTCGAGAGGCTGGCCTCACAGCTCGGTGCCATCGTCTATGCACCGCCCTCCGAGGTCCCAGAGAGGGAGAAGGAGAGCATCGCGAGGCTCTACGGGGTGAAGGTGGACGACCATGCGAGGGACGCCCTTGTGGCGGCACACCTCGCCTACACCCACTACAGGCCGAAGATAGAGAGGGTGGTGAGGAGGCTCACGAGTCCGGAGTTTGTGGAGGACGTTATTGAGAGTGTGATAAGGGGCTCGCAGTTAAAGCGTCGTGTGCTCGGCGAGTTTCGTGTGGAGGAGAGGCGCCAGAAGAGGCAGAGGAAGAAGGATGACAGGGAAGTTGTAGAGCTCAGACGGAGGATAGGTGAGCTCCTCGAGGAAAAGAGGAGGCTCGAAAGGGAGTTGGAGAGGGTGAGGAGGAAGAAAACTCTCGCGAGGGGCGAGGTGATCACCCTCCTGGAGGGTGAGCTCGAGAAGGTGAGGAGGGAGAGGGGGGAATATGCGAGAAGGGTAGGGGAGCTCGAGGAAGAGGTAAACCGGTTGAAGGAAGAACTCGGGGAGGTTCGGTCGGTTCTCGAGAGGATCGTGGAGGCCGTGAGGAAGGGGATGTTGGTGGGAGGGCCTGAGACCGTCGAGGGCGAGGAGGTGCTGCCGGGTGTCGTCGTGGGAAGGCCGAAGAAAGGCCTGAGAGAGAAGCTGGTGGAGTTGCTCGAGGAATACCGGGAGA
>JALTNN010000070.1:951-3769 GCA_027000685.1 Microcaldota archaeon | reverse complement strand
GATATAACGTTCACCTCGCCACTGCCGGCGATGACGAGGTTGATGTTCACCCTTCCCCTCTCCGCCTCGTACCTGCCTCCCTGCGGGAGGCCGGCCACGAGGAAGCCGCCCACTCTCTTCGGCCTGCTGCCGGCGACGGTGAAGGTAATGGAGCGGGAGGATTCACCGACTTCAACGGAGACGGTGACGTCCTTCAGGACATCGACGCCGTCCCGAACACCAAGCGGTATCCTGATGGTGTGGACGGGCTCCGTGACGGATATGACCTTCTCGTAGGTCCTCCCTCCTCCGAGCAGGAGGCCGGGGGACGATGAGGAAACCTTCACGCTAACGACGTTCATCTTGGGGAGGTGGAGCACGACTTCGAGCTCGGCTCCGGGGAAGGCAAAGGGCACCTCTTCACCGGAGTAGATGAGCCTTACTGATGTAATCTCGGGGGAAGAGCCGGGCGGGAGGTACTCGTCGGGCACGAGGACGAAGGAGGGGATGGAGACCCTCACGGTGTCCAGCGAGGAGACATCCACCTCGCCCTCGTAGGGGTGGTAGCCCTCCGCCGTGAAGGTGTACGTGTACTTGCCGGGCGGGAGCTCGAGCGTGAGCCTGTCCCTCACCTCGTGGGTTTCCCCGGCTATCTCGAGGGTGCCGGGAAGGGGCACAGAGAAGACGACAGTGGCCCGCGGGTTCTGGAGCTCGAACACCACCTCCGCGTCGTCACGGAGCTCCACGCTTTTCGACTGCGTCTCACCGTACGCCTCCACTTCCACCTTGTACTCACCCACGGGGAGGTGGAAGGTGGCTGGGTCCCTCGAGACGAACGTGTTGACCTGTGTGGGCCCCTCTATTCTTACCCTGTAGCCCGTGAGGTAATCCTCACCGTACTTCACCCTCACCGAGAGCTTCTTGTAAACCTCGGCCTCCCTCCCTTCCGAGAAGGCCTCTTCCACCTCCTCATTCACGAGGGAGGCTGACTCGCCTGTCACCGTTCCGGACCTCGAGTCGGAGGTTACGGGGACGTACGCATAGCCGTTCTCGTCTGTAGAAACCCTCGTATTCTCTACTTCTGCCGTGGCGTTCCTGACGGGGTTTCCGTCCTCGTCGAGGACCTGCACCTTCTTGTAGGCCTGGAGGGAGGTGAGGTCCACGACGAGCTCCATGTCCTCGCCGAGGTAGAAGACTTGGCTGACGTAGTCCCCGTAGGACGAGCGGACCTCTACCTGGTAGTCACCTGCGGGGAGCTCGGGGAACACGACGGCCCCCGACACACGCGTCTGTATCTTCTGATACACATCCCCACTTACCTCCGTCACTTTTACTCGTGCCGTAACGGGCTCGCCCTCGTATATTACCTTCACGGTGAGCGTGTACCTCTCCGAGCCCGAGCCGGGGTTTTCGTTCCTCCTGAAGTCGGCGTCCTTTCTCCTGAGCTTGACGTACTTCGTGAACTCGCTTGTCTCGAGCGTGAGCGTCTCCTCGTAGTCCTCGAAGCCCGTCGCGGTCACGTAGAGGGTGATAGGCTCGTTCAGGGGGAGTTCGAGCTTGACCTTTCCCTCCTCATCGGTCTTAAATGTGTCCGTGGCTGCATTCCCGTAGACGGCGAAGACCTCCGCATCCTCTATCGCCTTGCCCAGGTAGTCGGTCACCACCACGGTGAGGGTGCCCCATCCAGCCTCCTCCTCCGGGGGCTCGAGCCTCACCTCCACCGTTCCCTCCACGGGGACTTCCAGGGGCACCCTCTTCGCCTTAAAGCCGGCCGCCGACACCTCGAGCTCGACTGTACCCTCCGGTACGGGCTTGAGTTCGGCGTAGCCGTCCGGGTCTGTGGTTACCGTGGTGAGGTAGTGGCCGTCGGTGTAGAGGGCCACGGTAGCACCGGGGAGCGGCTCGCCGTTAGGCCCGGCCACATAGACGACGACCGAGTGCTGGGGGATGGATGGGAGAGGAAGAGGAAGACCGCGCCCGAGAGGACTATGAGAAGGAGGACGAGGAAGACGGGAAAGGGAGGGATGCCGTGTTCGTCCAAGAAGTCGTGAACTCTGTAAACGGGAATGCCGTGGGCGTCCAGTGTGTCCAAGAGGTGGTAGAAGGCGTCCTCGGCCTTCACGTAGAGCTCGCGGAGGAACGAGACTACCACAGTTGTAGTTATGATGGAGGCGGTATAAAAAGGTTGGTGGTATAGTTGTTAGAGAGATGAAGACGGGGGACGCGGTGGTATTCCGCTGGAAGGGAACGGAACTCCGCGGGGTTTTCATAAAGAAGGACGGGGAGCACCTGGTCTTCAAGCTTGACAACGGCTACAACGTTGGTGTGCCAGAGAGAGAAGTGGAGATTGTGGAGGTGAGGGGAAGGAAGAGGGTGGGCAAGCCGAGGTTTACCTACACGCCGGAGTTCAGGGAGGGGCTTCCACGGGTGGGGATAGCGGCGACAGGTGGCACCATCGCGGCGAGGGTGGACTACGTAACGGGGGCCGTCACGGCGGAGTTCACGGTGGAGGACTTCGTGAACACGTTTCCCGAGATGAGGGAGCTCGTGAACCCGGAGCTGAGGCAGATCACGAACATCTTCTCCGAGAACATGACACCGGAGTTATGGGTGGAGGTGGCGAAGGGAGTATACGGATTACTGAAGGAGACGGAGGGCGTGGTGGTGACGCACGGAACGGACACGATGCATTACACGGCTTCAGCCTTAGCATTCATGCTTCGAACTCCGGTTCCGGTTGTTTTGGTGGGAGCACAGAGAAGCAGCGATCGTCCGTCGAGCGATGCCGCTATGAATCTCTGCTGTGCTGCAAAGGCGGCAACGTCAGATTTGGGGGAAG
>JALTNN010000070.1:0-941 GCA_027000685.1 Microcaldota archaeon | reverse complement strand
CGGCCTTAAACCTCCTCTCCTCCCTCTACGTGGCCGGCCACTCAGATCTCGCGGGCGTATTCGTCTGCATGCACGAAGGGACGTCGGACGGCTGGTGTGCTGTGCACCTCGGCACGAGGGTGAGGAAGTTCCACACGAGTAGGAGGGACACGTTCAGGAGCGTGGGGAGGGGCCCGGTGGCGAGGGTGTTCCTCGAGGCGAGGGGAGGAAGGATCGTGGAGAAGAGGATTGAGGTGCTTGACAAGGAGTGGAGGAGGAGGGGGGAGGTGAAGCCAGGGATCGACGCGAGGGCCAACCCCAATGTTTTCCTCCTCAAGTTCTTCCCCGGGGTGAAAAGGGAGGTTTTCGAAAGGATACTCCTCGAACACGACGGCGTTGTGATCGAGGGGACGGGGTTTGGGCACGTGAGGGAGGACCTCATTCCCCTCATCGGCGAAGCAGTTGAGAGCGGTGTGTTCGTGGGGGTGACGTCCCAGACGATCTTCGGCAGGACGCACTCCCACGTCTATTCTACTGCCGTGAAGATGGCAGAGGCCGGTGCCGTCTTCCTCGAAGACATGCTACCGGAAGCGGCGTTTGCCAAGCTCGTATGGGTACTCGGACACACGAGGAACCTGAAGAAGGCACGGGAAATGATGCTGAAGAACTGTGCCGGCGAAATCACGGAGAGGAGCGGGATAGAATGGAGCTTGTGATTATAACGGGACCTCCTGCGTCCGGGAAGGACACGGTGGCCAACTTCCTTCAAAGGAGGGGCTGGAAGAAGTACGTGTTCTCGGAGGCGCTGGCTGATGAGTTCAGGAAGGTGAAGGGGAGGGATCCAAGGGACAAGATGGAGCTAGCCAGCTTTGCGAGGGAGATAAGGGAGGAACGCGGGAGGGGCGTTGTGGCGGAGCTCCTTTGGGAGCGGATGAAGGGAGAGGAGAAGGCCGTGGCAGTGG
>JALTNN010000069.1 GCA_027000685.1 Microcaldota archaeon | reverse complement strand
GTTGAAGGAGGCCCTCTCCGTGAGGGGGTTGTCCACGAAGGAAAGGAGGTTGAGTGAGGAGAGCACGCACGCACCCCCGTGCTCGAGGGGGACCTCACCGCAGGGATTCGTTCCCATTATAGGGACACCGATGTAGTTGGACGGAGAGTACTTCGTCATCCTGCTCCAGAAGAGGAGGCCCGGCTCGGCAGACCTCCAGTTCGACTCCACGAACGCGTTCCATATCTCCCTCGCCTTCACGAGCCTCTTTATACTTCCTATATTTGGAGAGCCGAAGTAGAGTAGGAAGTCGCCGGAGTACCTCACGGCAAGGTCGTGGGGAGCATCGATTTCTATGACGTAGTCACCGTATATGTCCCTCTTCATCGGGTCCTTCAGCTCCTCTTCTTCCACCTCCACGCCGTACTTCTCCCTTAGATACCTGTTGAGGTCTTCAACGGACTCAAACACCGCCTCGAGCTCATACTTCTCGGGATCCTTCGAGGGTATTCCGTAGGAGTAGTGCCAATCCCTGTCCTGGTACACGTCGTCTATCCTCCCCTTCTCCCTCTTCCTGTAGAGGAGGATCTTGTCCGGGCCGAACCTGTCCTGCTCCTCCAGGGCCATGAAGAACTCGTCGGTGAACTTCACGGAGATGTTGGCGAAGCGTATCTGGAGGTTGTTCACAACCGCCCTCTCTATCCTCTTCAGCTCCTCCTCCGTGAAGTTCCCGCTCATCCTCACCTCGTTCATGATCATCTGCGTCCACCAGTCGGGGTCACGCTTCACACGTATGAAACGGATTATGTCGGGGTGTTTCACGTCTATGGTTATCATGAGGGCTCCTCTCCTCCCGCCGAGCCCGAGGATACCCGTGGTGACGGAGTATAGGTACATGAAGGACGTAGGACCGTACGTCACATTCGCCGCGTTGTGAACGACTGTCCCAAACGGTCTCAATGGCGTCACGTCCGTTCCGACCCCGCCCCCATAAGAATATGTCTTCGCCATCTGGTAGGAGGCCTTCCATATCCCCTCAACGGAGTCCTCCTCGATCTGTAAGAAATAGCAGTTTGAGAGCGTCTTGACATTCCAGAGGTCTCCCGCCCCAGACCTCACCCTTCCCGCAGGGGAGAGCACCCCGTCGTATATGAGCCTGTAGAACTTGACAGCCCATCTCCTCGCCCTCTCAAGGTCTTCCTCGGCCGCAGCTATGAACGCGGAAACCCTCGCAAAGACGTCCTCGGGCCTGTTCTCCACAATGTTCCCCTTCTCGTCCCTCAGATAGTAGTGCTTCCTGTATATAGCGGCGGCGAGATCGTTCCCGTTGAGATAGTCCGGGTGTTTTGGGAGGATTCCTTGACTCCTGAGGAGAAGGAGGTAGTAGTAGAGGAGCTTGTACCTCCTAACCATCTCGTGTGGAAACCTCCTCGCTATCTTGGGATTCGGGTTTCTGAACATCCTCTCGACCTTAAAGAGGAGCTCTGCCTCCTCCTCGCCGTACCCCACGTCGAGAAGGTATCCTATGAACGCCCCCTTCCCCTCATCATATCTCTTCTCGGCCTCAGCTACAATCCCTGCCACGTCGGCGGCAGTGAGCTCTACCTCCCTCAACCCCATCACCACACCCTTAATACCGGGGGCGGTATAAAAACAGGGTCGTTCGATGGGTGTATTTCATGTAAACATAACACCCCTTTTGCAATTAGGTTGCTTCGGGTTCCGAAGGTTATAGGGTTGTATGTTCCCCCGCACGAACGTTTCATACTTATATATCCCCCTCTGCCGAGTTAGAAATCCTAACCTACGAACTCGACCTGATTTCCTCTGCAAGCCTCTCACAAACCTCGCATACGTCCTCCTGTTTCAGTTCTCCCCTGATGATCTTCTCCGCAAGGTTCTCCACCCTCACGTCGATCTTACCCCTTCCCCTCTTCCCGTGTATGTACTGGGAAACGGCTGCCGGGGTCATACCCAGAACCTCGGCTATCTCCTTGACCTTCATCCCCCTCCTGTGGAGCTCGATGGCGAGAGCTCTCTTTATGATGGGAAGGAGCTTCCTGCTCCTCCTCTCACACTCGAACAGCTCCACGTTAACATTTGGGCCCCTCTTTCTTAAGTTTTCTCCTCATAAAATTCATCCCAATGAGGTACCTCGTCACCTCCGCCCTCCCCTACATCCACGGCATCCCTCACCTCGGTAACTTCGTCGGGAGCATATTTCCCGCCGACGTCATGGCTAGGTTCCTGCGCCTAAAAGGGGAAGAAGTCCTCTTCATCTGCGGTTCCGACATGCACGGATCTCCCCTCGAGGTAGCTGCCTTCAAAGCCGGAAGGGACGTTCGCGATATGGCTTACGAAAACCACGAAAGGATAAAGAAGCTCATGGAGGACTGGTTGGTATCGGTGGACTACTGGGGACATACAGATTCCAAGGAAAACAAGGAGATAACCTACGAGGTCTTTAGAAAGCTCGACGAGAGGGGATACATCAAAGAAGAAGAGGTGATCATGCCCCGTTGTAGGAGCTGTGGTAGGATACTCGCCGATCGCTGGATAGAAGGAACGTGCCCCTACTGTGGAGGACTGGCGAGGGGCGACCAGTGTGACGACTGCGGAGCGATACTGACCCCGGATCAGCTGATCAACCCCCACTGTGTTTACTGTGGCTCAAACGACATCGAGTTCACCCCAATAAAACAGCTCGTTCTTGATCTTCCAGCCCTGGAGGAAGAGCTGAAGAGGTTCTACGAGGAGAGGAAGGACCTCTGGCCGGAGTATGTGCGTCAAACAACTGAGTGGTACCTGTACAAAGAGGGCTTGAAGCCACGCTCCATTTCACGTTATTTGAACTTCGGCTTCCCCGTTCCGAAGGAAGGGTTTGAGGACCAGGTCCTCTACGTCTGGTTCGACGCACCGATCGGTTATATCGGCATAACCTACCAGTGGGCAAAGAGTGTCAGTGATCCCGGTGCCTGGAAGAGGTGGTGGAAGCTCCCCCTGGCCTCTGACGTGTTTTACGTCCAGTACATGGGCAAGGACAACGTCTTCTTCCACTCCATCTTCTTCCCAGCGATGCTGATAGGTTCCAACGACTGGAAGCTCGTGGACGTTATCGCTGCGAGCCAGTACCTAACGGCCAAAGGCGTGAAGTTCTCCAAGAGCAGAGGGGTGGGATTGAACCTCGAGACAGCGAAGGAGCTGTTACCAGTTGAATACTGGAGGTACGTCCTGGCTGCCCTCTTCCCAGCTAGGAAGGACACCGAGTTCTCCTGGGAGATCTTCGTGGAGAAGATCAACAAGGAGCTCGTTGACAACATCTCGAACTTCATTTACCGAACGATCTCCCTCTCCCACAGGAAAGGTATTGACCTGAACGTACCCCTGGGCAATGAAGAGGAGGGGGAAGTAGCGAAGGTGAGGGAGTATGCAAAGAAGATCGAAGAAGCGTACATGGAGTTCCTCGGTTTTAACAAGGTGGTTTCTCTCGTCAACCAGCTTGCCTCCGAGGGTAACGCCTGGTTGAACCAGAGGGAGCCGTGGAAGGAAGAGGATCCCAGCAGAACGCTCGTTGTTGCCCTCTACTACGTCAAGGTCATTGCCCTATCGTTGTATCCCGTCCTTCCCGTCACCATGAAGAGGGTCTTGGACCTCCTCGGGGTTTCCCTCTCCTGGGAGGAGGTGGAGAAGGTTAGGGTCAACAGGGTTGACAGGCCCTTCAAGCTCTTCAGGAGGATAACAGAGGAAGAGGTGGAGAAGTGGAAGGAGATGTTCTCCTCTGAGGAAAAGAAGCCCACCGTCTCCATCGACGTCGTGTTA
>JALTNN010000068.1:2589-3904 GCA_027000685.1 Microcaldota archaeon | reverse complement strand
GCATAAACCTTAAGTCAGCCCTCCACGAGCTGAACATCCCCTACAAGGTGATATCACCCTCCGAGGCATGGAACATCCTCAAAGAGAGGAACCTCCAGTGGGACGGCGGTGTCCCCCTCCTCATCGGCAAGAACTTCGCGATGATTGGCTATCCAAACAAACAACAGGAGGTGAACGGCATGTTTCCGGGCGAGCCCACCGCCTGCACGAGTGCTTTCGGGGGGACGCCTGTCTATGAGGACAACCGCTACCTCTACTGCATCCTCCCAAACGGTATGATCCTCGGTAACAGGAACGTCCTCCTCCTCGTGAAGGAGGGGATTTTAAAATAGCATCGGTTCACGGTGTTAAACATGGTGCTATCGGAAAGGGACAAGGCGTCCCTCCGGGAGATACTCTCCCCCATCAACCGCGACGTGGAGATAGTCCTCTTCAGGTCGAACGGGCCCAGCTGCAGGTACTGTGATGTGATAGAGGAGCTCCTCGCCGACATACACTCCGTGAACGGACGGGTGAAGTACTCCGTCTATCACGTGGAGAGGGACGCGAGCGTTGCAAGAGAGTACGGTGTGAGGCACGGCCCCACCATCCTCTTCAAGGACAGGCCAAACATCCGCTATATGGGAACGCCCTCCGGCCACGAGTTCCGCGCCTTCGTTGACGACATAGTCATGGTGGGGACGGGCGAGCTCGAAATGGACCCCTCCGTGAGGAGGGAGGTGGAGGAGATAGACCTCCCCCTGGAGGTGTGGGTGTTCGTGACGCCCACATGTCCCTACTGCCCGTACGCCGTGAGGACAGCCCACCGCTTCGCTTACGTCAACCCCAACATAAAGGGCGTCATGGTGGAGGCCATGGAGTTCCCCGAGCTCGCGGACGCCTTCGCCGTCTCCGCCGTCCCGAAGAACGTCGTGATAGACCCCGAGACCGGTGCACCGCTCCTCCAGTGGGAGGGGGCCCTCCCCGAGGATGCCTTCGCCCACTACCTCAAGCACGCCCTCCTCCACAAGAAGGGGGAGCCCCATGAGCACTGAGCTCTCCTTCTCCCTCGCGCCCCTCCCCGAGTCCTCGAAGCTAAAGCCCGACTACGATGTTATCATAGTGGGGGGCGGCCCCGCGGGGCTTACCGCCGCGATCTACTCCGCCCGCGCCATGTTGAGGACCGCCGTCGTCTCGAAGGACTTCGGGGGCCAGGTCCTCGACGCCCACCTCGTGGAGAACTACCCGGGCTTCCCGTCGATAAGGGGATCAGAGCTCATGGAGAGGTTCGCTGAACACGCGAAGGGGGCAGGTGCCGAACTTGTCCAGGCAGAGG
>JALTNN010000068.1:750-2579 GCA_027000685.1 Microcaldota archaeon | reverse complement strand
TCGTCCACACGTCTGCCGGCACCACCAGGGCAAAGGCCATTATCTACGCTGCCGGCTCTGCACACAGAAAGCTCGGTGTACCCGGAGAGGAGGAGCTCCTCGGGAGAGGGGTCTCTTACTGTGCCATCTGCGACGCCGCCCTCTTCAAGGGGAAGACGGTAGCTGTCATTGGTGGGGGCAACACCGCCTTCGCAGACGCAGAGCTCCTCACCGAGCACGCGGAAGAGGTCTACCTCGTTCACAGGAGGAGGGAGTTCAGGGCGGAGCCCATCTACGTGGAACGCCTCCGGAGGAACCCAAAGGTGAAGTTCGTCACCCCCTACGTGGTGGTGAGGATAGAGGGCGGCGAGAGGGTCGAGGGGATAGTCCTCAGGAATGTAGAGACGGGAGAGGAGACCTTCCTCGAGGTGGACGGCGTCTTCGTTGACATAGGCATGGTCCCCAGGACGGACCTACTGAAGCCCCTCGGCGTCGAGCTCGATGAGAGCGGCTACGTCATTGTGAGGGAGGATCAGTCCACGAACATCCCGGGCCTCTTCGCCGCCGGCGACGTCACCACCGCCATGAACGGTGTCCACCAGATCGTCACGGCCGCTGCCCAGGGCGCCGTCGCCGCTCTCTCTGCCTACGAGTACATCAAGCGGAGGGGTGAGAGATGAACATCCGCCTCCTTGAAAAGATATACTTCACCCGCGAACACCTCTACCTCGTCTTCGAAGGCGACGTGGAGTTCGAGGCGGGGCACGCCCTCGGTATAGAGAGGGAGGGAGTGAAGAGGTACTACTCGGTGGCTTCGGCCCCTTCGGACGGCGTGATAACGTTTGTCGTCCACCTCATTCCCGGCGGGAGGATGAGCGGCATCTTCGAGAGGGCGGAGCCCGGCGACGAGTGGAAAGTCGTGGACGTGGTTGGGAAGTTCTCCCTCGACCTCTTGAAAGGGAAAACGGCTGTTCTCTCCGCTGGTACCGGTATAGCACCTTTTCGCTCACTCTACAGAGAAGCCCTACACAGGGGAATGGAGCTCGACGTCATACACCTTCACTCAGCCCGCTACCTCCACCACGTCCCCTTCCTCGGCGAGTGGGAGAAGTACGGGGTGAAGTTCGTCCCCACCATCACGAGGGATCCGAACTACCCCGGTGAGAGGGGCAGGATAGATGGGGAGAAGGTCAAGAAGTACGTCCCAGATCACGGCGAGAGGACGTTCCTCGTGTGCGGTCCCTCCGCTTTCGTGGGGGATATGGTGAGGCTCCTCTCGTCCCTCGGCGTGAAGAAATTCGTCGTCGAGGGCTGGTAGGCTTATCCCTCCTCCAAGAGCTCCTTCACCCTCTCGAAGAGTTTCGTGAAGAACTCGTACCTCACCAGCGATTCCTCCCTGCTCTCCCCCTCTCTGAGCTCCACGAGCCCGTGTGCCCTGACGTTGTCCAGGGCCGTCTGAACCGTTCCGCGTGCGGTTTCCCTCTTCAACGCCTTCAGGTACCTCGCGAGCCTGTGGGCTATGTCATCGAGGTACATCTCCGCCGCGTGGACGTTCTTCTTCTTCAGCGCTTCGTACGTTTTAACGAGGGGCTCGCTAACGAGGAGGGAAGCATGCCACTCGAAGTCCTTCACCCCCAGCCTCGTCCCGTAGGTGAGGAGAAGCGTGTGGATGTCCGGGATGGTGTGCTTCACTGCGTATCCTGTACCCCCCGGGCCGGACTCTATCTCGAGGAGTGGTTCGAAGAAAACAGGTCTGTTGAGCGCGAGCTCCGCCAACGACCTTAACACGAGGGGCGCCTCGCCGATCTTCCCCAGATCCTCACTTCGCCTCCCCACCTCATCGAACCTCA
>JALTNN010000068.1:0-740 GCA_027000685.1 Microcaldota archaeon | reverse complement strand
CACCAGTTCCACCATACTCCACCCTGGGGAGGAGCGGCACCTCTAGGTGCACCGCCTCCGGCATGGGCCGTTCCCCCACCCTCACCGGCACGGTGGCCAGCGACCTCCTCGAGAGCTTTACACCCTTTCCCACGAGGAGCTGGAGGTTGGCAAGGACCTCGTTCATCCTTTCGTGGAACTCCTCGGGACCGGGCTCCCCTGCCTCGTGCAGCTCGAGGAGCTTCTCGACTGCTCGCAGCTTCCCAACCTCTCCCCTCCTCGCAAGCCCTTCCACAAACTTCACAATTAGTCCGTGTTCTTCCTCGTCAACCAGGCCCCTCTTCCTTAACTTCTCCAGCCTCTCCAGCACACCCCTCTTCACTTCCTCCATATCCCATCACTCGATTCCCGTCCTCTCGACGTATTCCATCAGCTTGTGGAGGAGCTTCTTCGTCTTTTCCCTCAATTCCTCCGCCTTAGCTTCGAGCTCCCCCAACTCATCTTCTATCCTCTTCCTTACCCCCTCCTCCACACCTTCCGTTCCGTTAACGAGAAGCTCCTTCCTTATCCTCGTCTCTAAGACCTCGATCCTGTTCCTCACGCTCTCCATGTCGAGTGATAGCATGTCGGAGAGTAGGACGAGCTTCGTCCACTCCTTCCTCATGGGGGAAGGCAGGTAGGGCCCGAACCTGTCGAAGTAGTAGTGTATGACGTCTGTGAGGTTCCCCACGAACTTCTTCAGGGATCCCACCCTGTCCGGG
>JALTNN010000067.1:1971-3935 GCA_027000685.1 Microcaldota archaeon | reverse complement strand
CATCTTCCTCCTCGTGTCGTAATTGAGCACTAGATCTACTCTTACCTTGTCAAGGTTTAGTTTCTCCTCTAGCTTTACAGGTGTGAGCACAACTACGTTGTACCTCTTCAGGATGTCCTCCCTGTAATCCCTTTCGTTAAAGGTCACGAGATATACCTCTCCGTAACGTTCTGCTAGTTCTACAGCTAGATTCGCGAAGTCTGCGTCCCTTGGATCTACGACTAGTTCCGACATCGAATAGGAGGGTTGAACAAACTGTACGTTAGAGTACAGAAACGCCTTCAGGTTTCTGAGAAGCCTAATTGTGTGTCTAATGTTTTTACCTGTCCGTCGGGTTATCCTGATGGCTAGCTCACCCATCTTAGAGGATATCTCCTTCCGAAGACGCTGTGGTGCATAGACGTCGGTTCTAGACAGGAGAAAGAGTTTCAGCAGGAAATCCCGGGTCCTCCCACTCTTCAACAAGCTAGCGTACAGAACGTTCGAATTAAGTACTATTGCCCTCTTCATCTCACATCGTCCTCTCCTATTCTCAGAATGTGGGCGGATAATTCGGCGAGCAACCACTGCTCTAGCACTCGTTCTGCCTTCTTTGGATCTATACCAAGTCTGCGCAGCTCCTGCTCGTTCTCAATTATTATTTTCACACCCCTTTTCCTTATAAGTTCCGTGAGACCTTCGATAAGCTCGTCAGAGATCGTAAGGGTCTTCTCTCTCATACCAGTCCACCCGGTAATATTGTGGGCTACGGAGTCTTTAACTGTTTGTATCAGTTTAGGTTTATGTCCCTCCGGAAAGCGGTGAAGGCACTACTAGAGGCGTTGATTCTGTCAGAAAGGATAAAACCTAGCCAGGACGCAAAGAGAAGAGCATTCAAGAAGTACTCGCTCGATGGGGGTATCGAGCGGTTCGCCACGGCCGTTTTCTACAGCGTGTTGAGAAAGCTGGGCATATACGATGAGAAGATTAGGGAAATAACGGGAGTAAAGAACGTTTATCTCCTCGACGAAACACTCAGGAATGCATTGAGGCTAAGCATTGAGCTTTTGAAGTTTCGGAGCCTATCCAACAAGCAGAAGAAGTTAGTCCGGAGCATCCTCGCCGGAGAGATAAGGACGAGGTCTCACCCCTACGCTTCCATGTTCTTCTGGGAGGTCTGGGACGATATAAAGAACATTGACTTTACACCGAAGAACCGGGAGGAAGAGCTCGTTTACCGTTATTACGTCTCTCGTTTCTACGTGAGGAAGCTCGTGGAGTTGATCGGCTGGGAAGAGGCAGAGGCATACCTGAAGAAGATCAATGAAGTTCCTCCGATATCCCTCCGGGTGAACACCCTGAGGGCTACCCCGGAGGAGATAAGGAAAGAAATAGTTAGACTTGAGTTTGAGGTCGAGCAGAGCACAAGGGTTCCCGTGGTCCTCAGGGTGAGGGGCTCCCTCGATCTGGACAGGTTCAAGCCCTTCAGGGAGGGTAAGGTCTTCGTTCAAGAGGAGGCGGGCGCGGTTGCCTCCCTCGTCCTCGATCCGAGGCCTGGGGAGGTTGTGGTAGACCTTGCAGCCGCGCCGGGAGGGAAGACCGTCCACCTAGCAGAGCTCATGGAGGGTAAGGGGAAGATCTATGCTGTGGACATTGATGAGAAGAGGATGGAGAGGTTGAAAGAGCTCGTTAAGAGGGCTGGATTCAGGAACGTGGAGCCCGTTGTGATGGATGGGAGGGAGGCCCCAGAGGAGATAGGAGAGGGTGTGGCTGACAGGGTGCTCCTTGACGCCCCCTGCACCTCTTCCGGAACGGTTCAGCGAAACCCCGAACTCCGCTGGAGGATAAGGGAAGAGTCCGACATCCTCGAGTTCGTGGAGCTCCAAAGGGAGCTTATGGAAGCAGGATGGAGGCTGTTGAAGCCTGGAGGTAGGATGTTGTAAGCCACGTGCTCGCTATTCAAGGAGGAAGACGAGTATAATGTA
>JALTNN010000067.1:0-1961 GCA_027000685.1 Microcaldota archaeon | reverse complement strand
GATAATGTGAAGTGGTTCTTGGAAAAACATCCCGATGCAAGGATAATCCCCCTAAACGGCCCCTACGATCCGGGTTTCCTCCCGGGAACCATGAGGGCGTGGCCCCACCGACATAATACGATAGGCTTCTTCTATGCGTTGTTGGAGAAGGTGAGGAGATGAAGGGGTGGATAAGGAAAATTCAGATCTTCTTCAGCGTCACCCTGAGGTAGTAGCCCTCCACGTCGAACTCCTTCTTGTAGCCATCGAGGGTCTCCGTCTCGCTGATGAGGAGCTCCTCGATTCCAGCCCTATTTGTTATTAACTCCCTGTGCTTCTCCACGGCCTTTCTTAGCTCCTCGTCCGCCCAGAGCTCCGCCACCACCCTGTCCCTTTCTACGAGCTTCATCTCCTTCCTCATCTGCTGGACCCTCCTTAGAACCTCCCTTGCAAGGGCTTCGGTTAGGAGTTCCTCGTCGAGGCGGGACGAGATGTACACCGTCCCTCCCTCGAATTCCCGGGAGATATAATCCTCCTTCTTGCCAAACCTCAGCTCCTTGGCATTGACATACCTCAGGAACGCCTCTTTGAATGTCTCGAATGGTTCGCTGGGCCCGTCCACCCAAACATCCCTTATCGGCCAGCGTAGGCGGATCCCTGCCTCGTGGCGGAGTGCAAGGACGGCTTCGGCGGCAGAGAGTACCGTCTTCATCTTTTCTTCAAGCTCTCCGTCGATGAGGTGTTTCTTCGGCTTCGGATAGTCGAGCAGGTGTACGCTCTCTTCCTTGAGATATCTCCTCAGCACGTTCTGGTACATGACCTCTGCCATATGGGGTATGAATGGGGCCAGGGCAGGGATTGTCTCCTTCATGATGTGGTAGAGTGTCTGGTAAACGGCCTCCCTGCTCGGGTCTTTCCTGCCCCCCTTCATCCTCTCCCTGACCATCTTCACGTATGTCTTACTGACCTCCTCCACGAGGAAGTTGGAGAGTAGTCTGAGTGCCTTGAAGTGCTGGAGCTTCTCAAAGAGCTCGTGAACCTCCCCCAAGACGCTGTGGAGCCTTGAGAGTATCCACCTGTCTTCTGGGGCCTGATAGGACGTCATTCCCGCCTCGAGATCTGGTCTCTCCTGGTCGATGAAGCGTTTCAGTAGGAGATGTAGGTTCCAGATCACGTTAAGCTCCCTGTAGGCCTCCTTCACCTTCTCCCAGTCGAAGTTTATGTCCTCGCCGAGGGGCTGGGATAGGAGGTAGAACCGGAGGACGTCCCTCGAGTACTTTTCTATGACCTCTTCAGGGGTGACGACGTTACCCAAGCTCTTGCTCATCTTCAGTCCATGGACGTCAAGGACGAAGCCGTGCATGGTTACCCTCTTGTAGGGGGCCCTGTCGAAGACGATGACGCTCGTTATCATCTGGGAGTTCCACCAGCCACGGATCTGGTCAACTCCTTCGATCTCCAGGTCCGCCGGCCAGTATTGGTCGAAGAGCTCCTTGTTCTTGGGGTATCCCAGAACTGCCCACGTCGTAATGCCCGAGTCGAACCAGACGTCGAGGACGTCGGGAACCCTCCTCATCGTCCCCCCGCACTTGGGGCAGGGATATGTGACCTCGTCGATCCAGGGGCGGTGTGGATCCTCCACCTTCCTCCCGCTCTTCTCTTCGAGCTCCTCGAGGGATCCTATCACTTCCTGATACCCACAGCTCTCACAGATCCAGATGGGGACAGGGGTACCCCAGTAACGCTGTCTCGAGACCGGCCAGTCACGCAGGTTCCTTATCCAGTCGGCGAACCTCTCCTTCGCCCACGGCGGATACCAGTAAACCTTCTCGTTCTCCTCATAGAGCTTGTCCTTTATCCTCTCCACCGCGTAGAACCACTCGTCAACGGAGATGAAGAGGAGTGGGTTCTTGCACCTCCAGCAGATGGGGTAGGAGTGGACGATCCTCCCCTCGTGGACGAGGTAGCCCTTCCTTCTCAGG
>JALTNN010000066.1:10381-14411 GCA_027000685.1 Microcaldota archaeon | reverse complement strand
GCTCATGTCCCTCACTGCGAACCTTCCAAGCGCCGGGAAGTCCTGGAACTTCTCGACGACAACGGGCTTCGTTGGTACGATCTCCACCACTGCCGCGTCACCGGTCTTGAGGAACTGCGGGTTCTCCTCGACTACCTGGCCCGTCCTGGGGTCTATCTTCTTGAGGAGCTTGTCAAACGTGCATGCTACCTGTGCCGTGTGTATGTGGAACACCGGCGTGTATCCCGCTGTTATCGCCGTGGGGTGGTAGAGCACAATGATCTGGGCCGTGAACCTTTCTGCTACCGTTGGCGGGTTGTCAGTGTGGCCCACCACATCACCCCTCTTCACGTCGTCCTTGCCTATCCCCTTCACGTTGAAACCGATGTTGTCACCGGGCCTTGCTTCGTTCAGGGGCTGGTGGTGCATCTCTATGGACTTCACCTCACCCGTGAGGCCCACTGGCTGGAGTATTATCCTGTCGCCGGGCTTCAGTACGCCAGACTCCACCCTACCCGTGAGCACAGTACCGACTCCCTTGATGGAGAGCGCCTTCTCGATGGGTATCCTGAGCGGCTTGTCGATGGGCCTCTCTGGCTCCTCGAGGAGGTCGAAGGCCTCTAGGAGCGTCGGTCCGTTGTACCAGGGCATGTTCTCGGACTTCTTGGCTATGTTATCTCCCTTGAGGGCAGAACCTGGTATAATGGCCTTTATCTGCTCGGGCTTGTAGCCTATTCCCTGCAGGAACTTCATCAGTTCCTCCCTGAGGCTCTCGAACTTCGCCTTGTCGTAGTTAACCATGTCCATCTTGTTCACAAGCACTATCATCTGGTTGATGCCCAGCGTCTTTGCGAGGATGGAGTGCTCCCTCGTCTGGGGCATTATGCCCTCTGGAGCAGCCACGACGAGCACTGCCGCGTCTGCCTGGGAGGCACCCGTGATCATGTTCTTGACGAAGTCCTGGTGTCCTGGTGCATCAATGATGGTGAAGTAGTACTTCTTCGTCTCGAAGTCTCTGTAGGCGATGTCTATGGTAATACCCCTCTCCCTCTCCTCCTTGAGCCTGTCCATGACGTAGGCGAACTCAAAACCGACCTTGCCCTTTTCCTCTGCCTCCTTCCTGAGCTCCTCTATCGTCCTCTCGTCTATCAATCCTAGGTCGTAAAAAAGCCTACCAATCGTCGTGGACTTACCGTGGTCCACGTGCCCGATAAAGACCAAGTTCAGGTGGGGCTTCTCACGCGCCATACCAATCACCTCCTTCACTCAAGGAAATCCTCCGGCTTGGGGGGCTCGGGACTCTCCCCCTTTCGGGTTCTAACCTCCTTGATTATCTCATCCTGAAGTTCACGTGGAACCCTCTCAAATCCTGCGAACTCGTAGGTCCATATCGCCCTTCCCTGGGTGGCAGACCTGAGTGCAGCGGAGAACCCTATCATCTCCCTCACGGGTACCTTCGCCTTGATCATTATGGATTCTCCCTCGCTCCTTATTTCCTCTATCTGGGCTCTCCTCATCTGCAGTTCCCTGTTCACGTCGCCCATGTACTCCTGCGGTACCGTGATGAAGACGTACTGCTTCGGCTCATAGAGGAAGGGGTCGGCCTTGAGCATGGCCGCGTATATACCCCTTTTCACCGCTGGGATCACCTGGGCTGGGCCCCTGTGCACGGCGTCCTCGTGGAGGACCGCATCGTCGAGGACTACCTTAACCCCCATCACCTTCTCCCTCGCGAGGGGGCCGTCGTCCATGGCCTCCATGAACGCCTGTATGATGAGCTCCTTCGTCTCGTGGAGATACTGGACGCCCCTTGTCCTGTCCACGAAGACATTTCCGTTGTAAACTGCCCAAACGTTCTTCGCGTCCTCTGGGCTCATTCCTGCAGCTACGAGCTTGTCCGCATACTGTTTCTCCTTGTACTTGCCCTCCGGTATCTCTCCCTCCCTGATGGCCCTCAGGACGCCATCCTCGAGGGGTTCCACGTGAATATAAAACTTGTTGTGGCGGTTGGGAGACTTCGCCTCGACCGTCTCGGAGACCTTCCCAACACCCTCACGATAAACCACCGTAGGCGGGCTCATGTTGACGGGAATGCCGTAGTCGTGCTCTATCCTGTACTTTACGATCTCGAGGTGGAGTTCGCCCATACCAGAGACGATGTACTCACCAGTCTCCTGATTTATCTCCACCCTCACGCTCGGGTCCTCTTTCTGGATCTTCCTCAGGACCTCGCCGAGCTTGGCTATGTCCTTCATGTTCTTTGCCTCGACGGCGGCGGAGATCACGGGCTCGAGGTTCGTCTTAAATGACTCGAAGGGTGGAATGGGCTCCTCCGCCAGCGTCTCGCCGGCCCAGACGTCCCTGAGCCCTACGATAGCGGCTATGTTACCCGCAGGGATTTCCTCGACCCTCAGCCTGTGCGGACCCATGTAGATGGAAATCTGTTGAATGGCGGCCTCCGTCTTGTTACCCAACATCCTTACCTTCATGCCCTTCCTCAACGTGCCCGAGAAGACCCTACCCGTCGCCACCTCGCCGGCGTGGGGATCGACGGTGACGTCCGTTATCACCATGACGAGCTTCCCGTTCGGATCGCACCTCAGCATATCCTTACCGACCTCGGAGTCCACGTCCCCGGGCCAGAGGTGGGGGATTCTATAAGACTGGGCTGTCACGGGGTCGGGGAGGTGCTGGATCACCATCCTTATGACTACGTCGTAGAGGGGGGACTTCTTGGCGAGCTCCTTCTGCCTGTCAGAGCGGAGGTGTTCATACACGTCCTTGAACGTTATACCGGAGATCTTGGAGTAGGGGACGGAGAGTGCCCAGTTGTGGTATGCAGATCCAAAGGCAACGCTACCGCTGTTCACACTCACCTGCCACTTCTCCCTGAACTCCTCGGGGGCATACTTGTAGATGAGGTTGTTCACGTCCCTAATGATCCTCGTGAACCTCTCCTGCATGGCTTGGGGCTCGAGCTGGAGCTCGTTTATGAGACGGTCCACTTTGTTTATGAAGAGGACGGGCTTCACCCTCTCCTTGAGCGCCATCCGGAGGACGGTCTCCGTCTGGGGCATCACACCCTCCACAGCATCAACCACAAGTATGACACCGTCAACGGCCCTCATCGCCCTCACTACCTCCCCCGCGAAGTCCACGTGGCCGGGCGTGTCTATGATGTTGACGAGGTAGTCCTTCCCGTCGAGGTCATAGACTATGGAGATGTTTGCAGCCATTATGGTAATACCCCTCTCCCTCTCCGGCTCGTAGAAGTCGAGCATGAGCTGTTTACCTGCCAACTCCTCGCTCATGAGCCCTCCGGCAGCAACGAGGTTATCAGTGAGCGTCGTCTTCCCGTGGTCTATGTGGGCCACTATACCGATGTTCCTTATCCTCTCCCTTTCCCTCATCACCTTCTGAATCCTCGCCGCTACCTCCTCAAGCTTACCCATATCATCACCTCGATGCCCTTGCTATCCTCTCGATCTCCTCCTTCCTCGATATGGCAAAGCTCTGCGGATCGTTCCGGGAGGCTAGTATGAGCTCCTCCGCGAGGGCCTCCCAGACAGGGGTCTTGTTGTTGAAGGACTTGTAAAAGGCGGCGAGGGCTATGTTCTTCAGGGCCACGTCCAACCTCTTCAAGGGAGAAACGTCGACGGCCACGGGGATAATGACTCCACCCATCTGGACCCTTACCACGTCCTCACGGGGACCTGCGTTTATCACGGCATCGACGAGAACCTGGATGGGGTTCTTACCCGTTCTCTGCTCAACTATTTCAAACGCCCTCTCGACGATCTTCATGGCAAGGAGCTTCTTGCCCGTGGCCCCCCTCCCCCTTATGAACCTGCCTGCAACCTTCTTCGATCCCTGCCCGCTCCTCATGAGCTTGTTTATGAGCCTCTCAACGATGCAGATGTTTTTCCTTCCAAACCTCTTCTTCGCGAACCTCCCGTGGGTGTGAGGGATGATCATGCAGTTGAGGTTGATGTAGGGAGCAAGGGAGATGTCTCTTACCACCACGTCGTCCGTGCTCCACCTACCAAAAACC
>JALTNN010000066.1:0-10371 GCA_027000685.1 Microcaldota archaeon | reverse complement strand
GTCCATAGTATCATCTCCTCGGCTTCTCCTTCCTGCCCGTCCTGAGCATCTCCAGGGAGATCCCGTTCACCATGATGACCCTGAACTTTATTCCCCACATCGAGCCAATGGGTCCTCTCTGGGAACCGCCGAGGGACTCAATGATCACCTCGTCGTGCTCGTCCACAAACTTTATGGCGTTGTTCCTCGGAACGTGGGCGGTCACCTCTCTACCGTTCTTTATTATCTGGACCCTCACGGCCTTTATAAGGCCAGAGTGCGGTTGCTTCTGCTCCACCTCACGCTTTTCGAGGACGATGGCCCTTGCCATGGGAGCCCCCTCGAGGGGGTCGTACTTCTTGAGCCAGTTGAACAGCTTGTACTTCCTGTAGTGCCTGTCCTTCTTCCTCCACTTCTTTCTGTCCTTGATGAGCTTCGCCGCCGCGAATTCACCCCTCGCCATTACATCACCACCACACTTTCAACGCCGAAGTACTTCTTCGCGAGCAGGCGTGCGAGTTTCAACCGCGCCTCTATCTTCCTTTCGAATATCCTCCTGCTCTCCCTGTCCATATGAACGCGGGCGACCCGCTTACCGCCCCTATCCTGCACGTTAACGGCTAAGATATGTGCTGGATGGAAAATATTTTTAAGGAATCTCTGAAGGTCGTCCGAGTACCCCACGATCTCCACCTTCCTCCCCAGCAGTTGCTGGAGTCTCTTCACGTTCTGACCCTTCCTCCCAACAGCCCTCCCAACGAGGTTCTCGTCCACGATAAAAACGGCACTCTTCTCGTCGAAAACACAGTCCCTCGCAAGGACTCCCGTGACGGACTCGAAAGCCGCAATCATCCTTATCTGGTCCGTCGTCAGCCTCACGTTGCAACCTCCTTGGCAAGCTCCAGTATTCTTGAATCTCCTGGGTCATCCACGGAGATGACTGCGACGAAGTGGGGCCTACCGATCATTTCACCGAGATCCAGCGATCCGCCCCTGAAGACGTAAACGGGGACGTTGCCGATCTTTGCAAGGTGAAGCACCCGCTCCCTTATCCTTGCGGGTGCGTTCTCCGCCATTATGATGAGCTTTGACCTGCCGTTCAGGAGAGACTTCTCGACCTGCCTGAACCCGACCTTGACATCGCCGGTCTCCATAGCACGCTTGAGCTGGAATGCAACGTCCATGGCATCACCCTAACTTCATCTTGAGCTTGACCCTTCCCGTACCGGCCTTTATAGGGAGTCCGACGATGAGATTTTCCACAATACCCTTTAAATAATCCACCTCATTCCACACACTCGCCTCCACGAGGTGCCTATTTGTCTCTTCGAAGGCGGCCCTTGCGAGCACGGATCCCTTCTTCCCCGCTATACCCGTCCTCCCTATGGGGGTTATTACGCCCCTCGCTGTCATGGCATCTGCCACGAGCGCGAGGTGACGTTTGTCAACGAGGAGCTTCGCTCCCATATAGGCCTTGTAGAGCTCCTCTATGATGAGATACCTTGCCGCCTCGATTCCAAGAACTTCTGCCACCTCGTGGATGTTGTTGGAGTACGTCCTCGTGTGGTCCACTTCCTTTTTCTTCAGTATTGCCTTGAGGTTTGTACCGGACGTTGTTATCATGTACTCGTCGCCTTCCTTTCTCACGAGGGCTCTCTTTATCCCCTTTACACCCGAAATCTGGAGCCTCTCTATGGACTGGGCGAGCTTTCTTATCTTCATGAGGCTCATATCCTTCGGGAGCTTTATGACATAGTTGCCCGTCTTCTCGTCGAGCTCACCCTTCAGCTTCCCCTCTATCTTTTTTATCACGGCATCCTTGGATACCCCTCTTCTCTTCAGCTCTTTCTCGTTGAAGACTATTGTTATCGTCCTCTTCATGAAGTCCTCCTTCACGGTGGCGACGTCCATGACGAGGATTTCTTCGAGTGATCGTGCGAACTCGCGGGCCTTCTCCTCGTCCTTGTTGTAGGGGGGATTGAGATAGATGAACATAACGGGCGTTGAGATCTTCTTCAGACCATCGACTATCTCCAGGATCCTATCCATGCCGGAGGCTATGGAGACCTCGGCTGCCCCGGCCATGTGGAAAGTTCTGAGCGTTGCCTGAGTTGCGGGTTCACCGAGGGACTGGGCGGTGACAATGCCTATGGCTTCCCAAGGATCTACTTGGTGGGTCTCGTAGTACTCCTCGGCCTTCTTGAGGAGGGCCTCCCTCTCCTTCTTCGAGAGGCCTTTCTCCTCTGCAAACTTCTCCACGTATTCCCTGAGCTTCTCGGGGAGCGTCACTTCTTACCACCCCTTATCATGCCGAGTAGAGTGTCGAGCGGGAGCCTCCCATCCAGGGCGTACATCGGGAAGAGGCCGTCATCTCCAAACTTGAAGGAGACGATGTAGTCGTTTGTCACTTCCCTCAGCGTTCCATCGGGGAACACCACGACGTCCATGAGGGCGTTTGATAGGCGTCTATAGTAGTAGCCGGAAATCTGCGTTGACACGCCCTTGTCCACCTCTCCTATCCTTCCTCCCATACCCCAGAAGAACAGATCGAGCATTCCGAGGCCATCTTTCAGAGACCTCTTCACGAAGCCCCTTGCCCTTGGCGAGATGTCCCCGGGCTTGAAGTGGGCCGTGACCCTGTCCATGAAGCCCCTGTGAGGCCTCCTCTCCCTCACGTAGGCCTGGCCCTGCATGGCAGACATGTTTATAATGTTGGATATCCTTCCCCTCGCACCGGAGATGATCATTATGAAGCCCTGGGCCGCTTTCGGGTTCCTGAGGAATTCCTCGAACTTCTCTTTCTGGACGAGCCTCGTCACCTCCTTCCTTGCCTCCTCGAGGGACTGGATTATGTATATTTCGAGGCTCTCCCTCTCCGAGAAGCCCGGGATGGGCTCAAGCTTCCCTTCCTCATAGAGCTTTATGTACTCGTTCGCCTTTTTCTCTCCCTCCTCGAGGATCTTCTCTATCTTCTTCCGGGTCTCCTCCGATATCTTGAGCTCCTCGTAAGAGATGGTGAAACCGAGGATGTCGAAAACGAGGGTGGATATTATCCCCATCTTGTCAACGAAGTCCTGGGCCACGTCAGGCCCGTAAACCCTGTAAATGTAGTCCACAAGCTTCCCTCCCGCCCCCACGGCGGCTTCGTCTATCACTCCGGACACGAGCTCTCCATCCCTTATCACGACGTAGGCATCGTACTCACACTTCTTACAGTCGCCCTTGCAGTAGCCCACTTCCTTCACAATCTTGCAGAGCTTGGCAGGGAACTCCAAATTCACACCCTTCGGGAGGAGCTTCGAGAATACCTTCTTGCCGGACACCATCCCGTCCTCGTCTGGTTCTGGGATATCGGTGATCCCCACGCTGTAGAGGAGGCGGGCTGCCTGTTCCCTCGTGAACTTCGTGTCTTTCCACGTAAGGACAAACATTCCCGTGACAGCGTCCTCGTCTGCCGTCACGAGCACCCTCCCGTGGCGGGGCGAGAGCATGTTGTACTTCACGGCTATGATCTCCCTTGCCTCTGTCTGGGCGTCCTTGGTCTGAACGAAGTGAATGTTCATCTCGTCTCCGTCGAAGTCTGCGTTGTAAGGCTTGTTCGCGAGGGGGTTTATCCTGAGCGTCTTTCCGGGAAGCACCCTGACCCTGTGGGCCATGAGGGAGATCCTGTGGAGGGACGGCTGGCGGTTGAAAAGTGCTATGTCGCCGTCCATCACCTGTCTCTCAACTATGTAGCCCGGTGCGAGCTCTTCCAGTATATCTTCCCTGTTGTCCGGTGTTATCCTCTTCCTCGATCCGTTGGGCCTCACGATGTATAGGGCCCTCGGGTACTCGTCCCTCATTATGAGCTTCTTAACCTCCTCTATGTTCCACTCCGTGACGTGGACGGGGACCGTCACCTCCTCGGCCATCTGTCTTGGAACGCCTACCTCCCCCACGGATATCCTTATATCGGGAGTTATGACACTTCTCCCGGCGAAGTTCACCCTCTTCCCGGAGAGGTTGTACCTGAACCTACCCTCCTTGCCCTTAAGCCTCTGGACGAGCGTCTTCAGGGGTCTCCCTGACCTGTGCCTCGCCGGGGGAACTCCTGGGGCCTCGTTGTTGAAGAACGTGGTGACGTGGTACTGGAGGAGGTCCCACAGGTCCTCTATTATGAGCTGAGGTGCCCCTGCATCTATGTTCTCTCTGAGACGCAGGTTTATGGTGACGATGTCCGCGAGCTTGTGTGTGAGGTCGTCCTCGGCCCTCTCACCAGTCTCGAGGATGATGGAAGGCCTTATGGTGACAGGCGGAACTGGAAGGACGGTCAAAATCAGCCATTCAGGCCTGAACCTTGTCGGATCAAATCCAAGGGCCTCCACATCTTTATCCGGTATCCTTTCAAGCCTCTCCCTTATCTCGGTGGGCCATATCCTCTTCTCCCCATCCTCTGTCACTTCGAAGAAGTTGGCCGGCTTCTCAAACTTTATCTTCGGTCTTTCGAATCCGCAGTGGGGACACTTCCTCACCTCAGAGCCCTTCTTCGCAAAGTGCTTGAACCTCGTTTTAGGCTTAAACTTCCTCTTCACCTTCTCTATGGTCTCGTCCGGAAACACAATCCTCCCGCACTTTGGACATGTGGCGTGGAGGAAGCCCTCCACGTACTTCACGTACTCCGTGTGTATGACAGGCCTGACAAGCTCAATCCTCCCGAAGTGACCGGGGCACCTGTTCATCTTCTGGCCACACGTCTTGCACCTTAGCCCCGGATCGACCACGCCCATCCTCGGGTCCATGAGCCCCCCTTCTATGGGGAAGCCGTCGGCATCATAGGTTTCGGGTATTGTCACCTCTACCGTGCTCATCTTCCTTATCATCTCGGGGGAGAGCACCCCAAACTCAATGGCCCCTATCGTCTTCTTCCCCGCCATACTCTCACGCCTTGTCCTTCAACACGAGTCTTGGGTATATCCCGAGGGATCTTAGCTCATCCAGGAGGAGCTTGAAGGCGTAGGAGACCTCAACCTCCTGAACCTTCGTGGATCCGCACACGGGACAGTACCTCTTCTTCCTTATAGCATCATCAACACCTATATTCCCGCACTTCTCGCACACGAGCATCTTCGTCTTGTCGGACTCCTCCACGAGACGCTCGTAGAGCGTCATGGCCGCCCCGTGGCCGATAAGGGTGTCCCTCTCCATCTCACCGAACCTTATACCGCCCTCCCTTGACCTCCCCTCTGTGGGCTGCCTCGTGAGGATCTGGACGGGACCCCTCGCCCTCGCCTGATACTTCTGGGAGACGAGGTGCTTGAGCCTGAGGTAGTAGATGGGCCCTATGAAGATGTCGGCCTCTATCTCCTCCCCGGTCTTTCCGTCATATAGGAGCTCCTTGCCCGTCCTCCTGAAGCCGTGGGCCCTCAGTACCTTCTCGAACTCCTCCGCCTCCATCCCCTCTCCCATCGTCGCGTCCACTTCGTCCCAGCCCTCGAGGGCGGCGGCCTTTGCCCCGAGGATCTCGAGGACGTAGGAAACCGTCATCCTCGATATGAACGCGTGGGAGTTGAAGATGAGGTCCGGGACGATGCCGTTTGACGTGAAGGGCATGTCCTCGTGGGGAACTATCATCCCTATGACTCCCTTCTGCCCCATTCTCGCCGTGAACTTGTCTCCTATCTCGGGGATCTTCTCCTGACGCAGCTTTATCTTCACGAGCCTGTTTCCGTTCTCATCGGAGGTTATCATCACCGTATCCACATAGCCCTCCTCGTCAGGCCTCACGAGGACGGAGTTCTCCCTCCTCTTCTCCTCCATGATCCCGAAGTGGGCCACGTCCTCGAGGAACCTCGGCGGTGACGTCCTCCCTATGAGTGCGTCGCCGCCCTTCACCCTCGTCTCGGGAATGGCGATCCCGTCCTCTCCGAGGGCGTGATAGACCTCCTCACCGAGGTATCCGCTCACCTCCTCCGACGGTACCTCGAACCTGTCCTTCTGGCCACCGGGATACCTCCTCTCAACGGCCTCGTATGTCCTGAAGAAGACGGCCCTGAAGAGGGCTCTCTCTATGGAATCCTTGTTCATGATGATAGCGTCGCTCATGTTGTAGCCCTCGTAAGGCATGACGGCCACGACGATGTTCTGCCCGTAGGGCCTCCTCTCGAGGTGTGCATACTTCACAACCCGAGTCCTCACAATAGGCTTCTGGGGGTAGTAGAGGACGTAGCTCATGGTGTCCGTCCTTATCCTGAAGTTGGAGGCGTAGAGGCCGAGGCCCTGGTCCCCCATCTTTGAACCGTGGAGGAGACGCGTCGTGAGGTTTCTCTCGGGCCAGGGGATGAGGTTCACGCCGAAGCCGAGGACGAGAGCGGGATGTATCTCGAGGTGGGTGTGCTCCGGCGTCACCTCCTCAGGCGTCAAAGCAATGTAGGCATTTTCTTCCTCTTCAGGATCTAAGTACTCGATGACACCCTGCTTGACGAGCTGGTCCCAAGTGAGCTTACCCTCCTTCAGCATCTTCACGTGCGTCTGGGTTAGGAGGGGTTTCCCGTTCTTCACCACGATGAGGGGGCGGGCAAGCCTTCCGGCGTCGGTGTAATGTAGACCTCGTTTGTGTTCTCGTAGTAGGTCACGGAGACCGTGTAGGGTATCTGACCGCTCCTCCTCCTCTTCCTTAGCTCCTCCACGAGCTTCCTCGGGTCTGGGTGGAAGCCGAGGAGCCTGCCATTAACGTAAACCTTCGCTTCTTTCATCCTACCACCGTTGTCACGCCCAGCTTCCTGAGCAACCTCTCTATCCTCGAGGGATCCGACGCGGTTGTGGTCCTTGCCATGAGGGCAAAGTGCTTCACGAGACCACACGCCTGTCCCTCAGGTGTCTGTATCGGGCAGAACCTACCGAAATGGGTTCCGTGGACCTCTCTTGCCTCAAAGTTCTTCCTCTTCTTTGATAGGGGAGACTTCACACGGTTGAGCTCGTATATGGGGGCTATGAAGTTGGTCCTGTTGAGAATCTGGGACACACCCGTCCTCCTGTTTGGCCAGGTACCCGTGTTCATTGCGAAATATATGGCATCCGTGAACGCACCGGGTCTCACGATCGTTTGGAGCCTTATCCTCTTTCTCCTCGCGAGGGCCCTCTCCACCTGGAACCTTATATCCCTTATGAGTGTCCTGAGGGCGAAGACGAACAGCGTCTCCATGAGTCTTCCAGAGAGCTCTATTCTCTTGTTGGCGAGGTGGTCCTTGTCGTCTATGGGGCGGAGGTTGTAGTAAACCTCGGATGTCCTCTCCGCCATCCTTATGAGGAAGTAGCCCTTCGCCTTCCTGTGCTCGGGATCCGTCCCTATGTGGGGGAGGAGGAAGTTGTCAATGACTTCCTGCGCCCTCCTCAGCTGGTACTCCCTTATCTGACCCGGTGCCACGATCCTGCCTATTACCTCGAGGGCCTCCTCCTCCGTCTTAACATCGGACTGTTCCAGGTTGAGGAGGACGTCGTTCACGACTTCCTTTTCCCCTATGAGCGCGTCGAGGATTTCCTGGTCGTCTGTGAAACCAAGGGCTCTCATGAGGACGGTCCACCTTATCTGGAGGACGGAGGGGAAGGAGACGTTCCATATACCGTCTTTTCTCCTTATCACCATGGTCTTCCCCGTGTACGCGCCCCTCCTCGAAAAGACCTGAGCGATGATCTTCGTCTTCTGCTCGTCGGCTCTCGAGACCATTATTTTGTTAGGAGCTGGCTCGTCGTGGGCTATGAGGGCCTTCTCAATACCGTTTATTATGAAGTAACCGCCGAGGTCAAGGGGATCCTCGCCGAGCCTGATGAGTTCCTTCGGGGAGAGCCCGTTCAGCCAGCAGAGGTTAGACTTCACCATGACTGGTATCTCACCGATCCTTATCCTCGCCCTCTGTATCTCCACGTTCCTCCTTATGGCGATCATGTCCAGATATAGCGATGCCATGTAGCTCCTGTTCCTTATCCTCGCCTCCATGGGGTAGAGCTTCCTCACGGCCCCGTCTATCTCTGTGACGTAGGGCCTCTCTATGTGGTAGCCCTTTATCTCTATGACGAGGTCTCCCACTTCGGGATCGATAACGGAGTGATCTTCTATGATCTCGGGGAGCCTCTCCTCAACGAACTGGTTGTAGGAGTCTATGTGCTGGCTCACGAGTGACTCGGAGCGGTAATATGCGTCCACCAGCTCCCAGTAGCCCATCATACCACCACGCGGTAATATATACTTCTTCCCGCGATGGGGGAGTTCCTTACGAACTCGATCACGTCTCCCTTCTTTGCACCGAGCTCCACAACCACGGGATCCGTTTCAAGAATTCTCGGGAGCATCTCCTTGGTCACCCTGTATCTCCTCAGTAGCTCCTCCACCTCCTTTTCTGAAAGCACCCGCGCCTTGGGAACAAAAACATGGTCCAGGATAGAACGCTTTTTCGATGCCATGCACCCCACCGGGGAGACATTCGTCGTTGCTTAACGAGTTTAAAAAGTGTTTTAAACCTAACGAGAGGAAGGGTTAAAAGCCTGTCTCCATCATCCGAGGAGCCACTGGACGATCTTCCTCACGATGTCATCCAGGCCACCGCCCTTGGGCCTCTTCTGGAGCTTTTTTCCGAGAAGGGCCTCCGCTATATCGTAGAAGGCCTTCGACGCCCTTGCATTTGGATTGTATAGCACGATGGGCTGTCCCGCATTTACAGCCTTTTTTACCTCTGGATCGTAAGGGATCTCCCCTATTATGGGTGTTTCGACGATGTGCTGGGCTTCTTCCCTTGAAACCTCATCCTTCCCTGTCACCATATTGAGAACAGCCCCCACAACAGGTTTTCTCATTGCCTGGACGAAGTAATTAACCTTCAGGGCATTATAGAGAGCGGGGTAGTTCGGGTTCGTCACAATGATGGCCGCGTCGGAGTTGGTGACCGTGTAGTAAACGTCCTTCTCAACCCCGGCGGGCCCATCGAGGATTACGAAGTCGTAGTTGGGGAAGAGGGGGGTGAGGATCGTGAAGATGTTCTGGAGCGTCTGGTCGTCGAGACCTACGAGGTTGAAGGAGGGGGTGACGAAGTGGACGCCTGAGGGGTGTATCCAGACGAACTCGTTGGGGTTTACAGCACCCTTCGACATCGCTTCGTCGAGTGTGTGGGTGTTTGGAACCGTCCTGAAGTACGTGGCGACGGTGGGGGCCGAGAAGTTGGCGTCCACAAGGAGAACCTTGTAGCCCTCCTGTGCGAGTATCGTGGAGAGGTTTATGGAGAGCAGAGTCTTTCCCACACCTCCCTTCCCGGACAGAACGGCCAGCTTCATCCCATCGCCTCCCTTATCCTGTTTATATACTCGAGCGACTTCACATGATCCTCAGGTTCCATGTATCCCCTGTAGGACTCCACACGGAGCCCCTTCGAGTACCTCAGGAGGAGCTCAGCCACGCTCTTCGATATCCAGCCTATGGAGACGTAGTAGTCGAGGAGTGTGGGAAACTCCTCCTCCCCCACCTTCGAGAGCATGAAGCCTACCCAGTCCATAAGGAGCTCCACGACCCTGGGATTGCTCACGTCTATCTCCGTTAGCAGAGCGCTTTCCGGTTCCTCCCTCCTCAGTATACCCGTCTCCTTCAGGAGCTCCTCGATCTTCGATACCCTGTTCTTCAGGAGGAGGAGCTCCCTCTCGAGTGAGAGGAGCTTCTTCTCGAGGTTCGCCGGGGGCTCCGAGAAGGAGATACGGGGCTTCTCCACGACATAAGAAGGTGGCCGGGCGGCTTTTTAACGGGGTGGGAGCGGATGTAACCACTACAAGGTTCAGTCAATGAAGATGATCTTCAGGAGGTAGAGGAGGAGCCCGAGGAGGATTATGTATAATAATATGGGCGGAACGTGGAGGAGCTCTGCAAGTCTGTTCACGTACTTAATCCATCCCTTCGGCGACCTCAGCTCGGTGAGTACCTGCTGTGTTATCTCATACCATCCAAGCTCCCTCTCCGGCACCTTTTCAGCTCCGAAGACAGTTCCCGTTACCCCGTCGACGTCCAGCCTGTAGCTCCCCTCCCTCACCTCTACCCACACCCTCCAAACGGGCCAGAGGAGCTTCGAACCTCCGACAATCCTTATCGAGTTCCTCGGGAGTTTTAAGAGGGAGGCGAGCTTTATCTGGGCGAGCTCCTTCGCCTCTTCCTTCGTGAGTACAAAGTCATTAACCTCCATTCTGTAGTCGTGCTTCGTCTCGGTGACGAGCTCGAGTGGCATCTCATCGAGGACGACCGGAACATGCTCAAGAAGGTCCCCGGTTTCCCCGTTCACGGCGACCTTTCCGCTCTGCTCCATGACGACAACGCCGTTCTCCTCGACGAAAACCTCATACGTGAAGACATAGACGGGAATGTAAACGAGCTTCACCGTTCCC
>JALTNN010000065.1:1923-3996 GCA_027000685.1 Microcaldota archaeon | reverse complement strand
TTTAAGTTTCAGCCTTGCGGCCGTACTCCCCAGGCGGCGGACTTAACGGCTTCCCTCCGGCACCGCACGGGCCCTAAGCCCGTGCGACACCTAGTCCGCATCGTTTACGGCTGGGACTACCCGGGTATCTAATCCGGTTCGCTCCCCCAGCTTTCGCCCCTCACCGTCGGACCCGTTCTGGCCGGGCGCCTTCGCCACAGGTGGTCCCCCCGGGATTACAGGATTTGGCCCCTACCCCGGGGCTACCCCCGGCCTCTCCCGGTCCCGAGCCTGGCAGTATCCCCGGCAGCCGACGGGTTAGGCCCGCCGATTTAACCGGGGACTTACCAGGCCGGCTACGGGCGCTTTAGGCCCAATATTCGTGGGCACCACTCGCGGGGCGACGTGTTACCGCGGCGGCTGCCACGCGCCTTGCCCCCCGCTTATTCCCGGGGCTTTTTAGACCCCGGAAAAGCCGGCCAGGATACCCCAGCCGGCACTCGGGGTTACCCCGTCACGGTTGCCCGCATTGCGGAGGTTTCGCGCCTGCTGCACCCCGTAGGGCTAGGGCCCTTGTCTCAGTGCCCTTCTGGGGGCTCCCGCTCCCACGGCCCCTACGGATCGTCGGCTTGGTGGGCCGTTACCCCACCAACTACCTAATCCGCCGCAGGCCCATCCTCGGGCGGCACACGGAGGGATGCGGTCCGTGGCCCTTTCGGAGACGGGGGAATTCCACCGCCCGTCCCCTATGGGGGATTAGCCCCAGTTTCCCGGGGTTATCCCCCTCCCGAGGGTAGGTTGCCCACGTGTTACTCAGCCGTGCGCCGGGAACGGCCCCCCGTTCCCACGACTTGCATGGCTTAGTCTAACCCCGACAGCAGTGCCCTCCAGCAGGATCAACTGGAGTTGGCCGCAAGGCAACGCGAGGGAGCATTGCCCTGCGTGGGTGGAAAATCTTCATTGGGGGATTTACCCCCTCTGCGTCAAGCCAGCGTGTTCATCGGCTCCCTCGGAGCCTTTACCCTCGCTGCCCGCGTCAGATCCGAGATGAACATAACTCGGATCCCCATGGGATGTGGCCGCACCCGGAAGGGGGCACTCATCGAAGGGAAATCCCCTCTCCACCCCTAACGCCGATGCGGCCTAACCAGCAGATATGTAAATACCGTGATGGTTAAAAGGCTAACGATGAGCGGGGCTTAAATACGGGAAACGAGTTATGTAACCGTGGCCAAGGAGCTGAAGGAACGGGTAAAGGTCCTCTACAATTATACAAGGGAGATTTGGGAGGGCAGATCAGAGCAGCTCGGGCTCCCGCCCGAGAAGAGACCGAAACTGGCACCCATCCTTAAACCGGATGACTACTGGAATTTCCTAAGGGAAGAGCTCCGTAAGTACAGCATAGGGAAGAGAGGACGCGAAAGGGTAGCGAGGTATATCTCCGAGCTGAAGAGAGCCACCAATGAGGTTCTGCGCGAGCTCATACCCATATTTCACACTTCTCCCGGGAACATGCCTCGGCGTTTCTGGGAAATGGTAGAGGAGAGGCTACAGGAACGTCTGGACGAGTCTACGATGAGGTATATAAACCGTCTCCTCGCCAGACGACCCGAACTCAGAAGGCTGGCCTATCCAATGCCCTTGATAACCCCGTCACCCACCTCTAAAGAAGCCAAGCTCCGTGTCCACCTATTACTTGACGATGTCAAGCTACTGGAGAAGCGTTCCTCCCTGAGGAACGCCATGAGGGAGGGGTGGGCAGACTTCCTCGAGCTACCACACCTCATCCATTTCGAACCAGAAGAACTGTCCGATCTCCTGGAAGACGAGAAAACACTTGACATCCTCCTACATCCAAGAACGCCGGATCTCCTCCGAGCAGTTCGCGATCTGGGAAGACCCTCTGAGGTGGTGAAGGAGGTATCAAAGTTGCCAAACCCTGACTACGTACTCTCAAGATCAAGTGAGCTTCCCAAGAACATCTTTCACCCCGACATTCTGAAGGAGCTTCGGGACTTGGAGGAAAGAGAGATTATTCCGTTGCTGGAAGAGTTGATAAGAATTCGCGAGCACATAGAGGCTGTAGGCACGAGG
>JALTNN010000065.1:0-1913 GCA_027000685.1 Microcaldota archaeon | reverse complement strand
CCCTGAAACAGGATCCCTCCATCACACCCTACCTCATCCACCCGACCCTCGTCCACAATGCAGACCTCCTCCTGAGGGCCCGCGACGAACACCCCGGGCTCCTCCTCGCCCTCAGGGAGATAAGGAAGCACCTCGACAGACACACCCCAGAGAGCGTGAGACTCCTACTGAGAGCAGCCGTCTCCCACAAGGATCCGGACTTATTAAGGCTTCTGGCACCCCACCCAGACCTGAAGGACTACTATTCTGTTCTTGCCAAGGTGAAGAAGACCCTCGGTAACGAAGCCCTAATTCAGCTCCTTGAGAACAAGGAGAAGTGGAAGGGAATACATCCCTACGACATTGAGGCGGCCCTGAAATACCCCCTGGTTATCAGGGTCCTCACCTCGGATATAAACAACGGGAGGAAGAGGGAATTCCTCGAGAGTATAGAGGCTCTGAAGGAGGAGGACCTAGAATTAGAGGAACTGGCTCAGCGCTACAATCTTCCAACAGAGCCTCTTCGCCTCGTCAAAAAGTACTTAAGAGACAGTGCGGAAGATTTTGTGAAATACCACAAGGATCTCGTCGCCTCTCTGCCACGAAGAGCACTCATAACAACCCTCCTGTACTTCAAGAGAAGGGGAAGGCCCCTCACGCCCCTGGAGATCTCTGCCCTCACCAAGCTATCTACCGCTATGGAGATAGATCCGAAACACGTTGTGGAAGCCGTCACCAAGATGGACAGGGAAACCCTCAGACAGCTAGCTTCCGTTCCTGAGGAGGCCCTCAGAGGCTTCTACATAGCCACCCTCTCCGCCCCGGACAGCCTGTACGAGGAGCTAAAGAGGTTTTTGGAGACAAGGAGGGAGATAAGCCGTCGTATAAAGGTAAGGGAGCCTACCCCGATGGAAAAACTCCTCCGCGCCTTGGAGGAAGGCATAAAATCATACGATCCCGAATCGGGAACGGTGGAGCTGACCAAGGACTTGAGAAGGAAACTCGGCGTCGGAGCCCGTAACATCGGAATCAAGGAACTTACAAGGAGTCTCCTCGACTACATCATGTCCGAATTATCTGTCAGCCGAAGACGTGCGAGGGAGATTTTAAGGGGGGTCAGACTAGACGAGATTCTCGAGCGAAAATCGAAGAGACAGGTCATACCGGACTGGATCCCGAGGGACAACACCTACCACCCGCTTCTCGAGCTGAACGAAAGCGATATTTCCCGTCTATTGGGCATTCTCTCATCCATAAACAGGGCAATCTCGGACGACCAGGTCGTCATCGAGGGGTTATCTAAGGACGGGAAGTACGTGGTCTTCCGTGCGGTGAAGAACTCCCACGACTCGAAGGTGCTCAAGGACAGGGACTTCCACGGCTACGTGAGGACACTTTCTGGAAAGAAACCCGTTGTAAGGGGGAGTAGCAGGGTGTATATTCCCGTGAGGTTCTTTAGGGTCCTCTTCTCCCACCCAGACCTTTCCGGACATGAGCTATCCACAAGGGTGAACGACCTCATCATGAGGGAACTTTCAAAGAGAGCACGATCCTTCCGTTCTTCCAAACGTAAAAGCCCCTCCCGTCGTAAGTGACGACGCTCTCCTCTCCACCCTCGTAACTACCTCCCCACGCCCCCGTGGCCGTCCCCGGGTTTATGAGCAACACACCCTCGTATCTCTCTAACACGTACCTGTGGGTGTGTCCAGAGACGAGAATATTAGCACCCGCGCTCCTCGCGAGGGAGAGGAGCTGGTCCACATTCCCCCTCGGATGGGCCTGGTGTCCGTGGACGAGGAGAACCCTCCCGATAACGAGGTCGAGTACCTCGAACTTTGGAAGCCGTAGATGATCCATGTTCCCCCTTACCACGTGGACCTCGCCGAAGTGGGAGAGGTACTCGAGCACCCACCCCTCCTCCACGTCCCCTGTAT
>JALTNN010000064.1 GCA_027000685.1 Microcaldota archaeon | reverse complement strand
CCTCCTCCCCTCCTCGAGGACGAGAACCTTTTCCTTTTTCCCCAGATACCTCGAGTACCTCCTCACCGAGACCTTCTCATGAATCTCCGTGATAATTCTCGACCTCCTCTTCTTCTCGTTTGACGGTATCTGTCCCCTGAAGCGGGCGGCGGGGGTTCCTGGACGCGGTGAAAACCGGGAGATGTTCACGACGTCTATTTCGAGCTCCTCAATGAGCTTCACGGTGTCCATGAACTCCTCCCACGTCTCGGTGGGGAATCCTACTATGACGTCCGTCTCGATGAGGGCATCGGGATAGACCTTCCTTATCCTTTCCACAACCTCTCTAAACTCCTCCACCGTGTACTTCCTTCCCATGAGCCTCAGGATACGGTCGTTCCCCGACTGGACGGGGAGGTGGAAAAACCTGTAGAGGCGTTCGTCCTTAAAGAGGCCGAGATACCCCTCGTCGATGAGCCTGAGAGCGTGCTCAGGGCTCATCATACCGACTCTTAGCCTGTACTCCCCTGGCACCTTCTCGAGGATCTCTGCGAGGAGATCAACGAGGGAAGAGCCCGAATCAAGCCCGTAAACACCCGTATCCTGCCCAGTAAGTCTTATCTCCCTCCTCCCCTCCCTGACGGCCTCCTCCACCTCCTCCACTATCTTCTTCGGCGGAAACGAGCGTGTTTTTCCCCTCGCAAACCTCGTGGCACAGAACGTACACGCGCTCTCACATCCTTCCTCTATGTAAATGGAGGCAATGTAACTCACTTCCCTCTTCTTTGGTACCCCTGCCTTCTCATCGGGTATCTCGATCCCGAGAACTCTCCCCAGCTCTGCGTACCTCTTTGGGCCAAAGATCCTCTCCACACCAAGGGACTTTATCCTTTCCGGGTTCACGTCTGCGAGACACCCTATCACTATGGGGTCGTGGGGAAGGAGCCTCCTTATCCGCGAAATCATGTGCTCCTCCGTCTTCGTCTTCACAGCACACGTGTTGATGAACACGAGATCAGCTGAGGATGGGTCAGAAACCTCTGTGAACCCCGCAGACTCCAAGCTGGCCTTGATTATCTCGGAGTCCACCTTGTTGGCCACACAACCGTACGTCTCCATGTAGTAGGTCTTCACGGTAGAAGTTGGGGAGGGAAAGGTTATTTATTCCTCTCCACGATGTAGTCTGCCAGCTCGACGAGCATCTCCATGACGTCAGGGTTTATGTCCAGTCCCCTTAGAGCCTCCTTTGCCTGGGAGACGTAGCTCCTCGCGAGCTCCTCGGCGTACTCAAGGGCCCCCGTCGAGACGAGGATGTCCCTAACCTCCTGTACCTCCTCCTCGGAAGCCTCCTCGTTCCCGAGAACTTTCTCCAATACGGCCTTCTCCCTGTTACTTCCGTGGTTCCACGCGTACCACACAAGAATCGTCCTCTTACCCTCCTTTATATCGGAGTCGGCGGGCTTGCCCGTCACCTCCGGATCCCCGAAGACACCGAGGATGTCGTCCCTTATCTGGAACGCTATTCCCACGGGAATGGCGTACTCCCTGTAGAAGTCCTCGTCCTCCCCTCCCAGAACTGCTCCAAGACCGAGAGGACCGTTGAAGGAGTAGAGGGCTGTCTTATACCTGTAAACCCTCAGAATGTCCTCTTCGGTCACGAGATTGAGGGGTGTGAAGGAGAGAGCGACGTCGAGGACCTGTCCCCTGTTTGTCACCTCATCTATTCTACCCAAGAGGGAGCAAACCTTTGACTTGAGCTTATACGGCAGGTCTGCCTGCCCCACCACCTCGTGAATGAGGGACCTCAGTATGTCACCGGCGAGTATGGCCATGGAGTAAGCCGTGTGTCTCGAGGTGGCACCGAACTTCTTGAACTCCTCTTCCAGAGACTTCCACACAGTGGGCTGGTTCCTCCTCACCTCGTCCCTGTCGATCACGTCGTCGTGTGTGAGGAGGTAGGCGTGGAGTATCTCGAAGGTCGTGGAGATGAGGAGGACGTCCCTGTCCGGGCTCTCCCCAGTGACGCCCTCATATCCCATGAGGACGAGGTGAGGCCTTATCCTCTTTCCCGGGGAGAGGAGAAACCTCTTTATCTCGGCGTAAACGATCCTGTTGAACCTGTCGTCGATCTCTGACTCCTTCTTCTCGGCTACCTCCCTAAGGATGGAATCTACAGTCTCCCTGTACTGCTTTATATACGCCCTGAACCTCTCCATCCCAACAGAGAAATCTCGTAAAGCTTTTAGGCGTCGAGACGTCAGTATTGGCGGACGTCGAATTGTAGTCCTCTTTCCCTAAGGGCCCTCACTATCAAGTCCACGAGATACTTAGAGGCGTTCCTCGCACGCCCCGGTGGGAGCCTACACCCGGCGGCCCCCGGGTGACCTCCGCACCTCGCGCCGAACGGCTGGAGCCCAGAGAGCAATTCCTCGCCGGAGAAACCCATCCTCACAGCCCTCCTCGACAGCCTAATACTTATACGATCGAGCTCGCTCGACTCCGTGTAGGCGATACCTACATCAGCGCCGGCCTGAACGAGGACCTTCGCCACAGAGCCCTCGAAGGAGCCAGCTTCAACAACCGCAACGAGGAAGTCCCCGAGCCTGTATATCTCCCCCTTCCTCAACGCCTTTAACCTCGCTATCCTCTCGGAGACGTCTTCCTCATATCTTATTATCTCGAGAATATCGGCCACCACTCTGTTTCCGAGGAGACCGGCCACTTTCCTCAACGTATCCGCATCCGCTACCTGCAGGCCCGCCGTATCCGTCACGATACCCAAGGCAAGCGAGATCCTGATCTTCTCATCCATGTCGTAGCCAGCCTTCACGAGGACATCGTGGACTATCTCGGAGGTGGAGGAGACGGGGAAGATGAAGTGATACCCCTTTATATCGGGCTCGGAGGTGTGATGGTCAATGACCACAACGGTGCTCGCCTCTTCGATCTCAACCTCCCCGAGCATATCCCTCATACCCGTGTCCACCACGACGACGTCCCTTCCGTTAACCGAGGGATTGAGCTCGTAGGGGGTGTCGAGGTACCTGAGGAGGGCTCTCCCCTCTCTCGATACGTCTCCCGGAAAGCCGAAGTCGCATGAAAGGAAGCGTGAGAGGGCATACGCCGATGCCACCGCGTCCACATCGGCGTTCTCGTGCCCCATTACTATGGGATTTTTGAGGGAGCGGAGGGCGGATAGAAGCTCATCCAGAGGAGGCACCCCCTTCCTGTAGGGACTGGAGCTGCTCCTCGAGCTTCTTCTTCAGCTGGAGTAGTGCGTTCTGGAGTGCCTGTATCTTCTTGTCGAGCGACTTCACCTTAACCTGGAGCGTCTCGATCCTCTCGTCTATCCACTTCAACACCTCTTCCTTCCCCTTCTTCACCATCACAGGACCGACGACCCTGTACACATCCCCCTCGGACTCCTCAACCTGCTTCTTCGCCTCCTCAAGGATATTTATCTCGAGCTTCATGGTATTTACCTGATTCTGGAGGGACGCGAGCTGGTTCTGGAGTGCCTGATACTGTACGAGCTCCCTCTGCACCTCCTCGGGGAGTTCCATGTTATCACCGTGAGAAATATGAGGGCACCATCTTATAGGCTTTCCTCGAGACTGTGTACGATGTTTAGTAGCCTCAAATACGAGTTCACGGCGGCCCTTAGAGCAGTTGGATCAGAAGCCGTGATGTGTATTATAACTCTATCATTCTCTAACCTTACATCTGCCCTGAACCTCCTCGCCCTGCCAGACTCGGGTAGCAGGGCCCTGAAAAGGGCCTCCGGATCCTTCACCTCTTCAACGACGACTGTTGCCTCAAACGGGCCGGCACCTCGTCCCATCCTCTCACCCTGAATACGGGCCCTACCGTCTCATCCCCGTAGAGGAACCTCGTCACAGTCCCCCTCTCCTCAAGGATGACGGGCTCTCCCTCCTGAACGGGATACTCGAAGACCTTTCTAAGGGGCTCTTCGAACATATCGCCGCGGACAACTACGAAGTCCCCGGTGTTCTCCGAACA
>JALTNN010000063.1 GCA_027000685.1 Microcaldota archaeon | reverse complement strand
TGAGGACGGTTGTGTGGAGAGAGGGGAAGGTAGAGGTGGAGGTACCAGACCCCTCCCTCTACCCTCCCACCGAGAAGAGCCCTGTCTTCTTCAATCCCAGGGCGAGGGTCTCCCGCGACCTCTCGACACTAATCGTGAAGGCCCTATCTCCTCCCCAGATAGCTGATGTGATGGCGGGTACGGGAATACGGGGGCTCAGGTACGCCGTGGAGTCCGGGGTAAAAGACATTATCCTCAACGATGTCAACCCGGCCGCCATCGAGTTGGCCAAGAAGAACGCAATCCGGCTTGGAGTAGACGCGGAGTTTGTCTCCGAGGACGCCAACATACTCCTCCACACGAGGCGTTTCGCGGGGATAGATCTGGACCCGTTTGGAAGTCCTTCTCCCTTCCTCCAGGCCACCGCCCGCTCCATCGTGCACAACGGTGTCTTCCTCGTCACGGCTACTGACACATCACCCCTCGCGGGCTCCTCTCCCAACGCCACCGTGAGGAAGTACCACACGAATGTCAAAAAACTTCCCTGGTACAGGGAGCTCGCTGTGAGGGTGTTGTGGGGGTATGTACAGCACCACCTCATGGTGTGGGAGAAGGCAGCGATTCCCGTCTTCTCCTTCTTCGTGGAGCACCACGTGAGGGTGGCCGGAAGGGTTCTCAAGAAGCCTTCCTTCGTTTCAAGGTGTGCGGAGATGATTAGGATTGTGGACAACGTTGGCCCGATCTGGACGGGTCCCCTCCACGACAGGGAGACCGTTAGGTCTGCTCTCGGAGGTTGGGACGAGGACTACACGAAAGTCTCACGCAAGATCCTTGAGATCGCCGCGGAAGAGATAGACGTGGTGGGCTATTACAACCTCCACTTCCTCGCGAGGGAGCTTGGCGTCTCCGTTCCTCCAATCGACGACGTCCTGTCAGAATTGATGGGAATGGGCTACACAGCCTCTCGCTCTTCTCTCGAGTTCAGGGCGGTGAAGACAGATGCGCCGAAAGAGGTTGTCATGGAGGTGGTAAAACGTCTGGGAAGGTCTTCCTCCACGTAGAGACCCACAGAGAGGCTGTGCGTAGGTTCGTGGTCGCCCTCGTAATCTTCACCGCCTATTTCGTTTACGTGACGCTCCACTTCGGCGTGGAGAAGGGGATAGTGATTACCCTCCTCACGTGGAGCTTCTTCGTGATGTGTACGCCCATAGCTGACGCCGGACTCCTTCTCGACTTTCCGCTGAGAATTCTGACGGGCATAAGGATGATAAAAGCTGAGCTCCTCGTCTGGGCCTTCGCCATCACCCTTAACGTCCTCTTCCTCCTCTTCAACCCCTCCGTCTATGAAAGTACAGCGCTCCTTCGGCTATTTCACCATATCCTCACGACTCCGGTTCCCTTCTGGCTCATAATCATCCTCTCGGCTGCCGGCACGTTCCTGTCCATCCACTTCGGTGACGAGCTCCTTGACGTCCTCTTCCACAGCGAGAGGAGGAAGTACTTCCTCCACAAGGAGAAGTACGAGCTCGTGGCCTACCTTGCCATCATCCTCCTCATCGTGGCTATTTATGACTATCTCCTCAACGAGCTCGGGATAAAGCTCTTCTGAGACTCTCCACCCAAGCCCTGAACTTGTTGAGGTCCCTGGACTTCCCGCTCAGCCTCCCGTGGTCGAAGTCAATGAACACAACCTTTCCCTTCCAGAAGCCCACATGATTCTCCGGGTGGCGGAGCTCCCTGTGTTCTATCCTCGCCTCTGCGAGCTTCCTGATGGCCTCTTCTATCTCCTCCGCCCTCTCCAGAATTTCTTCCTCCGGCAGGTGTTTCAGGAGTCTCTTCACCCTTGGCTGGATCAGGAAAGGTCCGAAGAGCACTGTGGGAACACCCACTCCATTGAGGAACGCCTTCCAGCACAGATAGAACTCCTTGAAGAGTCTCCTGAGGTTACCGTCGTTCGGAAACTTCACGACAAAATGGTTTGTCAGTATCACCGTGTTGCGGGCGTTCCTCTTCACAACGACGTTCACCACCGCTTTTCCACCACCTTCGGAGGCTCTCTTCTTTCCCTGTAAATCCTCCCGAGTTCGTGGAGGAACATTGCAAACCTTGCGAGCCTGACGATCGAGGGTCTTCCGCTCTTCCTCGAGGCGAGCCCCTTCACGAAGTCAGCGACGCTCACGTGTTCCATCCTCCCATCTTCATGCCTTACGTAGAGCAGTCCTCCCCGCTTGATGATCTCGCGCGCCGCCTTGTAGCCCCATACCACCGTCTCAGCATCAACGCCTCCCCTTTCCTTCACCGCCTCCCAGGTCTCCACCCTTATGAGTCTCCTCATGAAGTCACCGAGATGGCTTTGGTCCCTGGGCACCATTCTCATAATCTCACGGAGGGGGTGGTCCTTTGGATACTTCTTGTGGAACTGGAACTCCGGGTGCCACATCCCCCTCTTCACGGTTTCCTTAAGCGTGGAACCGGTTTTTATATGATCCCCACCCTTTAGGTGGTAGATGGAGGGGCTCAGGAACGGGAAGGCCCTCAGGGAGCTACTCGGGAAGGTGAACAAGAGGCTGAAGAAGCATTACAACGTCGTGCTTACTGGGGAGGAGGTGATGGAGGGCTATTATCCCTCGAGTTTTGTCTTACTTCCCGAGATCCACACCGCCCGACACCTCACGTACGTGCCCCTGGCCACCCTGACAGTAGAAGCTCTAAGGGACGGAAAGAGGGTGCTCGTGGGCGTGGAGGCACTGAACACGCAATTAGAGAAGACCAGAAATATCTTTGAGAGGAGTCCTGCCAGCAAACTGATAGAGAGGAGTGCAGATCCGCTTAAAGTTCTGGAAAAAGTCCTGGAAAACCCTGAAAATTACGTCCCGAGGACAAGTACACCCAGACCGGAAGAAGCGTTTTGGGCCGTTCTTCTCCACCTGTTGAAGAGGCTTGAAGGACGTGGCGTTAAGCTTGTCCACCCCGAGGACGAAGGACTGTTGAGGAGGCATAAGGAGATTGTGCTGAAGAAGCTCCGGCTTTACACCCTGTCCGAGGAGGAGAGGAGGAGGGTTCTCCAGGAAGACAGGGAGCTCCTGAGGGAGAGGACGGAGGTCATGGTGAAGAACTTCCTCGGAGAGGCAGAGAAGTTCGACCCGGACATAGCCGTTCTCGTAGCCGGGGCAAGGCACCTCCCAACACGGAAGGACATAAGGGTGTCCGTGGCCTCGCGAGACGTGAGGGGCACGTCTGTCCTCAGGGAGAACCGCGCGGTCGTCCGGGCCCTCGTCAAGGAAAAACTTGGAAGGTCTCCCGTCTTCCTCGAGGTAGTTCCCGCGCGGGGAGGCTTCACCAAGGTGTTCTTGAAAAAGTTGTTGAGGAGATAGGGTCGGGGCCGGGATTTGAACCCGGGTCTCGGGATCCACAGTCCCGCGTGCTAGCCAGGCTACACCACCCCGACCGCAAGATTGAGTGGGTGTGGAAAGGGTTAAATCTCTTTTATGACGAGGGGGACGATCCTCTTCCCCACACCCACACCGTGCAGCACGGTCCTGCCCCTGTAGGTGTCGTGTCGTTTCAGGACATTTTCAGCCCTCTTCACGATGTTTCTCACGTGGGTCTCGGGGCCGGCAAACACGAAGTGCACTCTCGTCCTTATTCCCGCGTCCTCGAATGCCTTTATCACAAACTCCTGCGCCCGGGCCTTCCTAGCTATGACCTCCTTCCAGCCCCCCGGGACCCTCACCGTGTTCGCTGCCTTCACCTCTATGATGTGAACTTCTCCGTTGTTCTCCCTGTCCAACCTCACGGCGTCGAGCTCCGTCTGAAGATGCTCCCCCTCGCGCCTCATCTCTACGTGGAGGGATCGGACGAGGGGGTCTCCCCTGCCGCCGTAGTAGTGCCTGTCCATGTATATACTGCCAATGCTCTCGTAGAAGGAGTTCATCACGTGGTGACCAGATCCCTGGAGGATTTCCCTGAACGCCCTGATTAGCTTCCTGTCCTCCCCGTTCCAGACAGGAAGAGAGACTGTCACCCTCTTTCCCGGCTTCACCTGCACGCTTCCCTCTACAC
>JALTNN010000062.1:2886-4042 GCA_027000685.1 Microcaldota archaeon | reverse complement strand
TCATATACACGATGTATGTACCGCCGAGCAGAGAGGCTCCGGTTCTCGTCCACGACGAGAAGGACGCCATGTATGTGGCCCTCGCACTTCACCTCAGGGAGAAGTACGCGAGCGTTATACTCCTTACCTACAACAAGAAGGACTTCAAAACAACCCCCCTCCAAAAGAAGGGAATCCACGTCCTCACACCCCTCGAGTTCATCAGCTGGCTCAGAGAGAACGTAGCGTAGGGCCTTTGGCCTCTGCAAGATGACCAACCTATTTTAACAGAACCCCACAAAACGTCGTTGTGATGAAGAGAGAACACCTCGTAGTTCTCGCGTTCATCGCCCTTGCGGTGGTCGTTTACGTAATGACGCTCCCGAAGGAGGCCGAGAAGGAACCCTTCGTGGTGGTGGGAGATGTGGGCTATCTCACGACGTTCCTTGATGCAAATACCGTCGTGGTGAGGGTAGTCTATCCCTTCACCGATGCACAGGGAGCGGTGGCAGCAATTACGTACGCCTCCGCCGTTCTGACGGCAAAGGGGAAGAGGGTGATCATACAGACGTTCGAGGGGAACCTCTGCTACACGAACGAGGGGAACGTGGAGGGTGTGGTGGAGAGGAACATCGAGGACTGTGAGCTGAACCTCCCTACCATTACCGTCCGTGAAGGTACAGGCATGATAAGGATAGAGCCGCACCGTGTCGAGATATCCGGAACCCCAAAGTACCTCCAGCCGGCGGTCTCCTACGTCCTGAGAAAGATATATCCCGACGCAGACATCGTTTACGCGAGGGTATTTCAGGCCGTCAGCCGGCGACTATCCTGAAGACGTGGAAGACCTCCTCCGGCTTCATCTTCGAGAGGAGCTCCTTCATCTCCGCCTCGAGCCTCTTCTCGATCCTCTTCCTCTCCGACACGATCTTCTCGAGCGGCTCGTTCGTCATCCTTGAAACAAGGAGGAAAACCGAGTCCCTCACGGTCTCCGGGGCCTTTTCGTTTAACTTGAGCCCCATGTAGGCCACGTACAGCCTTATGAACTTCCTGACGTTTTCGGGGAGGTTGGGGTTGAAGAGCTCGCTCTCGAGTCTCCACAGTTCTTCCAGGGAGGGTATGTAGGAGAGGACGGGAATGAACTCGAGGATGACGTTGGTTAGGTTCAGCCTCCCTC
>JALTNN010000062.1:0-2876 GCA_027000685.1 Microcaldota archaeon | reverse complement strand
TCCCTCCCTTCTCCACCGTTATTATCTGGTTGGGCAGGTGCACGTAAACCCTGTCCCCGTCCCTCCTGAGGAGTATGGGGTTCGTGAAGCCAGGATCGTCGGTCACCACCACGTCCGGCCTGTGGCGGGGGTGACCTATCCTCAGGTGCATGCCGTCCGGGAGGTAGTGAACGTGTCTTATCCTCCCCCACCTGTCCTTCGATACCAGGAACACGTTACTAATTTTGCCCCCTAACCTTTTTCATTGGAAACCTCCAACATCTTTCGTGGAGAAGCTCTTCAACCCTTCCTCTGTTGCCGTCGTCGGAGCCTCCCACAATCCCCACAAAGTCGGCCACATCCTCTTCTACAACCTCCTCAGGACGTTCAGAGGAAGGGTCTACCCCGTGAACATAAAGGGAGGGGAGATACTCGGAAGGAAGGCGTACATAAACCTCTCGGAGCTTCCCGAGGTTCCTGACCTCGTCGTGGTGGCGGTTCCCTCGGACGCCGTTCCGGGGGTTGTGAGGGAGGCCGTGAAGGTGGGAGCGAGGGCGATGGTCATCATCTCCGGGGGATTTGGCGAGGCGGGGAGGGAGGACCTCGACGAGGAACTGAAGAAGGCCCTCGAGGGAACGAACATTCCCGTCGTGGGGCCCAACTGCATAGGGATTTATACCCCCGATCTCAACGCCACGTTCCTCTCCTCTGACAGGCAGGACTTCCCCGGGAGGGGAGGCGTGTCCATCCTCTCACAGTCCGGGGCCATAATAGCTGCGGTTCTGGATATCTTCGCGAGGGAGGAGATCGGGGTCTCGAAGGTGGTATCCCTCGGGAACAAGCTTTTCCTCGACGAGGTGGACTTCCTCGAGCACCTCGAGAAGGACCCTGAAACGGACGTCATCGTCTTATACCTCGAGGGCGTGAGGAGGGGGAGGAAGCTCTACGAGACGGTGAGGAGGATCACAAAGACGAAACCCGTCATAGTTCTCAAGGGTGGGAAGACACAGAGGGGGATGAAGGCTGCCTCCTCCCACACGGAGGCCCTCGTGGGGGACTATGATGTGTTCAGGGGTGCTATGAGGCAGGCGGGAGCGATTGAGGTTGAGAGCCTCGAAGAGCTTGCGGACGTCATCCTCGCCCTGAAACAGCCCGTTCCAAGGGGTAACAAACTCCTCATAGTTACCAACGGCGGGGGCTTCGGCGTAATGGCGGCGGACTTTGCCACGGAGCTCGGCTTTGAGCTGCTGCCCTGGGAAAAGCCACTCGAACTACCTCCACATATCATCCAGTCCAACCCCTTTGATCTCACGGGGGATGCAAGACCCGAGTGGTACGCCGAGGTCATAAGGAATGCAGAAAACTACGATCTCATCCTTGCCATCATCACGCCCCAGACACCGGCCATAGACCCCTCTATCACGAGACTGTTAAAGGAGTCTCCCCTTCCCATCTACACCTTCGTCCCCGGCTGGAGGTATGCCGAGTACATAAGGGAGAAGCTCATAGAGGCCGGGATACCGGCGTACGAGAGCCTGCTCGACGTCCTCAGGGTGATGAGGAAGGTTACGGACTATGGAAAAAGGAGGCTACTGTAGCTCTTCCCCTATCCTGAGGAGTTCGTTCAGCTTGACGATCCTGATCCCAGCTGCACCGGCCTTTATGAAGTCAGCCCCCACACCAACTGCAAAGTGGGAGAGGAAGGTGTCGTCTGTCTCGCCAGATCTGTGTGAGACGATAGTTTTCATGCCGAGCTCCCTCGCCCTCCTCACCGTCTCCACAGTCTCGATAACACTCCCCCTCTGGTTGTACTTGATTATTACGCCTCCGATCCCGGGGGTGAGCTTCGAGGCGTCCGTGGCGAAGAGGTCGTCCCCCACGACAACCCCCTTCACCCTTCTCTGGAGCTCCACAAATCCCTCCACGTCGTTCTCCTCGAGGGGGTCCTCGATGTAGTAGACGCCGAACCTCTCCGCCAGCTCCTCTATGTAGTCCATCTGGGCCTCCCTGTCCCTCACGATCCCCTCGCTCCTCCAGTGATAGCCACCGTCGTACATCTCGGAGGCCGCCACGTCCATCCCAAGGCCGAGACCGAACTCCTCCGCTATCTTGGAAAGGAGGGCGAGAACTTCCTCCGTGGTGAGAGATGAGACCCAGGCGGACTCGAGCGTGAGGGAGCCCACGAAGTTTCGGTCCCCCTCCCTGAGGAGCTCCTTCACCCTGTGGTAGGCTGACGAGAGTGCGAGTATCCACTCCGAGACGCTCCCGTCGAAGTCAGGGAAGAGGAGGAATTCCTGTATATCTGAGCCTCCCCCGTGTTTCCCTCCACCCACCACGTTCTCGAGGGGACGCGGGAGGGACGGGGAGAAGCCGAACCTCTCGGCGAGGTACCTCCAGAGGGGTAGGGAGAGGTAAGAAGCCTCTGCCTTGTAGAGGGAGAGGGAGATGGCAAGGAGGGTGTTGCCACCGAGGGTGTGCTTGTTATGTATAAGCTCTTCCTCCACCTCCGCGGGATCTACGTCCTTTCCCTTCAGGTCTTTTAGTATCTCTTCCGCGAGCTCTCGAGCCTTCCTCACCCTATCGAGAACCGTTCCACCCTCCGGCCACGGCTCCACCTCCTTCGAGCTCCTCGACGTGCCGGAGGGAGGGGAGGAACAGAACCCGTTCACACAGACCTCCAAGGTTGGTTCTGCCTTGGAGTTCAGAATAATCCTCACATTGAAGTCCTTCACCTTCACGGCTTTAAAAATGGAAAAGGAGGTTAAAAACGAGGGGGTTGAATTATTCCGTGAGGTACACAGCCTACAGGTTACCCATAAGGGAGGTAAACCGGGCGGAACGGGTGGAAGAGGAAGGCAGAACGCTTTATAGAGTCCCCTCGGGCTACAAGGTAAAAC
>JALTNN010000061.1:594-4085 GCA_027000685.1 Microcaldota archaeon | reverse complement strand
TTTCTGGAGAGTACTGTGGAGGAGATGAGGAGGAGTGTGGTCGAAGGAAGGTTCGAGGGGAAGAGAGGGGCTCACTGTAGACAGTGTCCGTTCAGGGTGTCGTGCGTGTTTTTAAAAGAAGAGGGGGAGGATATTATGGGGGTGGTAGAGGTGGCAGGTGATGGACGGGTACTCCTTTGAGCCGAAGATCTCTGAGAAGCGGTGGAAGATTGATTTTGAGAGGGAAATGATTGAAAAGTGGAAAGGAGAGGATTGGTGGAAGTTCAGGCCCGAGAAAGGGAAGCCCGTTTTTGTGATTGATACACCGCCGCCGTATCCGGCACCTGTATGGCATGTGGCAGCCGCAATAAGCTACACGTTTCAGGACATGATAGCGAGGAGCAGGAGGATGATGGGGTACTCCGTGCTCTACCCCATCGGTATGGACGGGAACGGACTTCCAATCGAGTTCTACATGGAGAAGTACCTCGGGGTGAATATGTTCGAGTACGACAGGGAGGAGTTCATCCGGATGTGTAGGGAGAAGCTCGCAGAGTGGAAGAAGAACATGAAGGAGATAATGCAGAGGTTTGAGCTGTCGGGCGACTACGGGGAGAACTACTACGAGACGGACGACCCGGAGTATAGAAAGCTGACCCAGCTGACCTTCAGGATCCTATGGGAAAGGGGGCTCATATACGAGGACGAAAGGCCGAACAACTGGTGTCCCAAGTGCAGGACGACGATAGCGGACGCGGAAGTGGAGTACAAGGAGAAAGAGGGGACGTTGTACTACGTGAAGTATACTGTCAAGGAGACGGGCGAGGATCTCGTGGTGGCGACGACGAGGCCCGAGCTCCTCGCTGGATGTAAGGCCGTTATCGTCCACCCCGAAGATGAGAGATACAAACACCTCCACGGAAAGACGGCGATCGTCCCCTTGTACAGGCGTGAAGTGCCCATCATTTCCCATCCGGCTGCAGATCCCGAGTTCGGGACGGGGGCTATGCACATCTGCTCGTTTGGTGACTTTGAGGACGTTAGGATGTTTAGGGAGCTTGGACTCGAGCCCGTGAAGGTGGTGGAGGCAGATGGAACACTGACAGAGGAGGCGGGCGAGATCGCAGGGCTGAAAGTCCTTGAAGCAAGGGAGAGGATCGCGGAGATACTGGAGAGGGGTGGGTACCTCGTAAAGAAGGAGAGGATAACACATAAGGTCCCCGTACACGAGAGGTGCAACACACCCATAGAGATCATCCCGATGAAGGAATACTACCTCAAACAGGTGGAGTTCAAGGAGGAGATGAAAAGGATTGCGAGGGAGCTCACGTTCATTCCCGAGAGGTACAGGCAGAACCTCCTCGATTGGATAGAGAGCGTTTCCATAGACTGGCCCATATCGAGGAGGAGGTACTACGGAACCGAGGTGCCCGTCTGGACGTGCAGGAAGTGTGGATATAAGCTCGTGAAGGGAGGGGAGAAGTACTGGCAGCCGTGGAAGGAAGATCCCGGCGAAAAGTGTCCGAAGTGTGGGGCAGAGGACTGGGAAGGGGATACAAGGGTCCTCGACACGTGGATGGACTCGAGCATCTCAATTTTATACATAACAGGGTGGCAGAGAAGACCCGAGCTCTTTGAGGTGGCCTGGAGGGGGGAGAAGCTCCGCCCCCAGGGCTACGACATCATTAGGACGTGGCTGTACTACACCCTCCTCAGGGTGTTCCAGCTGACAGGGGATAGGGCATTTGACTACGTGTTCATCAATGGCATGGGGCTGGACAAGTACGGGAGGAGGATGAGCAAGAGGCTCGGCAACGTTATTGACCCGTGGGACATCGTGGAAAGACAGGGAGCGGACACGCTCAGGCTGTGGCTCGCCATGGAGTCCATGGTGGGGGAGAACTACAGGATAAACGAGGAGAAGATTGCTGGGACGAGGAAGTTCCTCACGAAGCTGTGGAACATCGCGAGGTACGTTTCCATGTACCCCTACGTGGAGGAAAGGCCGGAGCTTCTTCCCCTTGACGAGTGGATCCTCTCGGAGCTGAACGCCCTCATAGAGGACGTTGTGGAGGCGTACAAGAGGTTTGACTTCCACACGGCAGCGACGAGACTTTACAGCTTCACGTGGAACGTCTTCGCCGACCACTACATAGAGCTCACGAAGAGAAGGGCGAGGCTGGATGGGTGGGAAGAGGAGGAGGCAAAGGCGGCGTGGTGGACGCTACACACAGTGCTCAGGAGTGTTCTCCTACTGCTCGCACCGATCGCGCCGGCCATCACAGATCGTCTCTGGAGAGAGCTCTACGGGGAGAGGTCGATCCACTACGAGAGTTTCCCAGAGAGGGTGAAAGACGTGAGGGATCTGAGGGCGTACACAAAGAAGATCATTGAGTTTGACAGTACGGTGTGGAGGGCAAAGAAGGAGAGGGGGATAAAGTTCTACGAGCCCATAGAGGGGATCGAGGTCCCGGAAGAGCTGGAGATGTTCAGGGAGGAGCTTGCCAAGGCACACAGGCTCCGCTAACCCCTGTACTTTTCCTTTATATAACCGAGGAAGTGGTACGGATTTAGTTCTTCACCCGTGGCTCGTTTTATGAGTTCCTTCGGTGGGTAGATGCTGCCCCAGCGGTGCACCTTTTCCTTCAGCCACTCCCTTATAGGCCCAAAGTCCCCGCTCTCCACGAGGGAGTCGAGGTCCAGGTCCTTCTCCATCGCGGTCCTCAGCTGGGCAGCGAGCACGGTCCCTATGGTGTACGTGGGGAAGTATCCGACGGCTCCCAGGCTCCAGTGGATGTCTTGGAGGACGCCCTTCGAATCGTCCGGAGGAACGATACCGAGATACTTCTCCATCTTCTCATTCCAGATCAGGGGGAGTTCCTTCACTTCAAGAACCCCTTCTATGAGGTCCCGTTCGATCTCGTAACGGAGTGCGATGTGGAGGTTGTAGGTCACCTCGTCGGCCTCCACGCGGATGGGGGAAGGCCTCACAACGTTGAAGTAGAGGAAGAGATCTTCAGGATCAACCTGGACGTTGAGGAACCTCTCAACGAGGGGAGCGAGGAGTTTTGTGAAGGAGTGGGACCTTCCGACGGCGTTCTCCCAGAACCTTGACTGGGACTCGTGGACCCCGAGGGAAACTCCCTCACCTACGGGCGTCATCCAGAGCTCTGGATCTATCTGCCGCTCATAGAGGGCGTGTCCAAACTCGTGGATCGTCGCCAGGAGACTCCTCCTAAAGTCCCTTTCATGGTACCAAGTGGTGATCCTGACGTCGTATAGCCCCATGTTCTCGGTGAAGGGGTGTGCGGACACGTCCAGTCTCATGTAATTCCAGTCGAAGCCGAGGAGGTCAAGGAGCTTCCTGTTGAGCTCTTCCATCCCCCTCTGTGGATAGGACTTCTCCTCCAGGGGATGGTGGGTGGGCCAGCCTGAGGAGAGAAGGCGATCCAGTTCCCTCCTGAGGGACTTGATTAGCGGTTCGAACAACGTGTCGACATCGTCCGTGGTGA
>JALTNN010000061.1:0-584 GCA_027000685.1 Microcaldota archaeon | reverse complement strand
CAGAAACTCGGCAATCTTCCTGTTGAGCTCCACGATCTTCTCGAGGTAGGGGACGAACTTTCCGAAGTCCGCTCGCTTTTTGGCGGTTCTCCACGCGACTTTTGCCTCGCTCGTCGTCCGCTCGAGGTCCTCGAGGACTTTTCTCGGAACGAGTGTGTAGTAGCGAGCAGTTCTCTTCAAGACGCGGACGATACCCCTCTCAACGTCCGTCTCGGCCCTTTCCTCCGCCCTCTCGAGGAGGTGGAGGAATTCCCGGGAGGTGAAGATCTCCTGCTTCATTGACGTGAGGGTAGCGAGGACCTCTCCCCTTTCCTTGGCCGAACCCTCAGGCATGTATGTCTCAGAGTCCCAGCCGAGGAGGGCCGTGGCGTACTTTAATGCCCAGATTTTTCTGTACTTTTCGAGCAGCTCCACAAAGACATCTGTCATGGATTGTGTAATGGAAGGGTCATCTTAAAATGTCTGTGGAAGTGTTTCTCACAGCAGGTCCTCGATCTCCTTGATCACCTTCTCCACAACCTCGTCAGAGGCCGGCGCCGCCCTCTCTGACAGAACCTGGATGTTGCTGGACACCGTCTCCTCTA
>JALTNN010000060.1 GCA_027000685.1 Microcaldota archaeon | reverse complement strand
GTTCCCATGTCCGTCCCGCCCCTCACAGACACCTTTAGGGAGCCGTCCTCGTCCAATGAGACGACGACAACGGGTCTCTTGTGGTTCTTCCTGAGTATCTCGGCCACCGTCCCGGCCACGTAGTGGGGGATTTTCCTCCTCCCGTCCACGAAGAGGAAGCTGCCCATGTCCTCAACCCTCCCCTCTGCGAAGCTGACTGCGTCTATGAGCACCCTCCTGTGTCTCTCGAGCGTCCTCTCCGCCCTCTCGAGGAGCTCAAACCTGTCAAGGAGGAGGCCGACAGCCGTCTCCACATCCATCTGCCTGCCGAGGGCGTTGATAAGGGTTGAAAATGTCCTAACCGTTGACATCCAGCCTGGATTTCCGTTTATCTCGTACGTCTCGCCCACAAGGGCCCTTACCTCGTCGGGCGTCCAGCCGTTCCTGAGGAGGTGGAGGGCGAGAAGGGTGAAGAACCTCCTCCGCTCGTCTATGGAAAGATCTGTGTAGCGGAGCTCCCTCGAGAGGCTCCTCTGAAGGAGGCCCGCCCTCTCGAGGAGCTCGTATATCCCCTCCTCGTTGCCCGTGAGTCCAGGGAGGTACGGATCCGTGGAGTTGTAGAGGACCCAGGGCAGATCCCTGAATCTTATCCCGTGGAGGACGAGGTCCCTGTACACCGTTATAACCCCGTTCCTCACAGCCCTCGAAACGAGCACCCTGTTCAGCCCCTCAAACCTCCCGTTCAGTATCTGCCTGTCACCACACGCACCGATAAGCCCGTATGCGAGAGTCTTGTAATCCTCGTAGAGGCGGAAGGAGAGGAGGGAGGAGAGCGTGCTCGCGGACGCGTCCCTGTCCGGGCTGTAGCCCATCTGGAGGGGGTGGAAGAGGTGGGAAGATGATGTGTCCTGGTTGTCGTGGTGATCTATGACAAGGAAATCGTCGATCTTCCCGAGGAGGTCGAGGTAGGACCCGCCAAGGTCCGTAAAAATGACCGCGTCGTGGTCCGCGTAAGGGATTGTTTCCAAGGTCTCCGGGTAAAACTGTCGGAGAACGAGGACATCGTATTCCTTTCCGAGGGAGTGGAGTGCCCTGGCAAGGACGCCCGCCGAAGAAATGCCGTCCGCGTCGTGGTGTGTTACTAACAGTATGTTTTCTGCCTTCCTGAGCTTTGCGAGGAATTCTTCGACGTGGGGTGGGAGCTTCACGAATCCTTTTTATCGGCGAAGTGTTTATTGGTTGGGTGGTGTGGAATGAAGGCTGAGGAGGAAGTAATAAAGACGCTTGAAATGCTGAAGGGTGCGGGGTTCGAGCCCGTGGATGCCATATTCAAGGGCATGGTGGCCGTGATGAACAAGGAAACGCTGAAGATGATACAGGAGCTGGCGGACAAAGGAGAGGCCATAGGGACAATGGTGATCGTCTATAAGACGCCGGACGGCGGCCTCAGGACAATAGAGATTCCCGTGGGCGAGGAGTCAGAGCAACCGGACAACCCTCCCACGGGGTGAGAGCTCGGAAAAGACGATGGAGGAGAAGCGTTTAACGGTGACGTCGGGATCCTTCCAACAGTCCGGCGGGAGACCCGCCTTGAGACATGTGTGCTCGAGGAATGTCCGGGGATCCCAGCCCTCCTCAACGGCGACCTGCGGAAGGAGGAGGCCAGATCTCCCGAGGCCCTCCACGATCAACCCGTCCCTTCCTATTTTTATCCCGGTGGGGAGTTCCTCCCTTGGGATTTTCTCCGGCGGTGTGAGAATGCTCACCTCGAAGAGGACGCGGTCGAGTTCCTCCTCCTCGAGCGGCGGGAACCTCGGGTCGTCGAAGGCGGCAAGGAGCGCGGTCTCTATGACGGCCCTGTATAGGGGCTTGACGGGCAACGGGTACCCTATACACCCGCGGAGGCTCCCTCCTACTGTCTTTACGGTGACGAAGGCGCCGGACTTCTTCTCCACCTCCTTGAAGGGGGGTCTCTCGTCGAGGACTGTGTGCTCCCGGAAGAAGTGCTCCACGCTCCTCCTCGCGAGTCTCACGAGGTACTCTCCCACCTCTCCCCGCATCTGACTAAAAGAGGTGCGATGGAATTTTAGGGATATGGAGGTAAGGGGGTTCTTCCCAGAGGAGGTAAGGGGCGTCGGGGAACTCGTGGAAAGGATGGAAGCAATAGGCTTCCAAGCCACTGAGGTATCAAGGGCTGCCGAGCTCCTGAGGGAGATGGTGGAGGATGAAGACCTCACGCTCTACCTCGGCTTCACGTCAAACATCATATCTTCTGGTCTCAGGGAGGTCGTCGCCTACATGGTGAAGGAAGGATGGGTGGACGTCGTCGTCACCACAGTAGGGGGCGTCGAGGAGGACGTGATGAAGTCCCTCGGGAGTTTTGAGATCGGTGACTGGTTCGTGGACGATGCGGAGCTGAAGAGGAGGGGGATAAACAGGATAGGGAACATCTTCGTGAGGACGGAGCTCTACGAGAAACTGGAGAAATTTCTCGTACCCATATTCGAGGAGCTGTACGCGTCGGGAAAGAAGACCGTCTCGCCCGTGGAGCTGAACAGGGTCCTGGGTAAGAAACTGAGGGACGAGAGGTCTTTCCTCTACTGGGCAGCGAGGAGGGACGTTCCCGTCGTGTGCCCCGCACCCACGGACGGAGCCCTGGGCCTCATCCTCTTCTACTACAGGGAGAACAACAGGAAGGACTTCGGGATAGACGTGACAGGCGACATGGAGCTCCTCGCTAACATAACCTTCGAGGCGAAGAGGACGGGGGCCCTCATAGTGGGAGGGGGCGTCCCGAAACACCACATAATAGGCATGAACCTCGTGAGGGGAGGCCTTGACAAGGCAGTATACATAACCACCGCCGTGGAGTGGGACGGCTCTCTTTCCGGCGCGAGACCACGCGAGGCGAAGAGCTGGGGAAAGATAAAGACGAAGGCGAACACCGCCTACGTTTACTCCGACGCTACAATCGTGCTTCCCCTCATAGTAAAGGCGGTGAGCGAATGGATCCGCTGATTCCCCTCTCGTTCCTCGCGGGCGTGCTCACCAAGCTGTCTGACGAGACGAAGAACGAAGTCCTGGCCTCCGTGTTTGGCTTCCTGTACGGCCTTATACATGGCCTGATTGGGACAATACCTATCCTCTTCCCCGTTGTGGCGGGAACCACCCTCGGCGTGCTCCTCGCGGGTAAGGTAGACAGGCTCGCACACGCCCTTGGTGTCTCCGTGACGCTGGTTTTACTGGCGTTCGCCGACAAGTCTTTCCTCCCCCTTTTTCCTATACTCTTGTCGTCCTACCTTGACGAAAAGCTCGGGAGGGCCCGGCCACTCCTCCCCTTCACAGTTCTCTTCCTCACCCCGTTCCTTGGAGTGAACGCTCTCCTCTTCTTCGTGTTGTGGGAAGCTGGCTACAGGTTCACATCCTATACAGTGAGTAGAGGTTTGATACGGCTTCCCTGAGGAGCTTTCTAACGCTCCCAAGCCTCTCGAAGACGGTGTCCACGAAGCCCGCCGGGTCGTCCGGCCTCAGGAGGTTCCTCGTGAGCCGGTAGGCTCCTCCCACCCTCTCCACGACGCCCATCCTCATCATCCTCCTGAGGTGATGTCTCACGGCCTCCTCCGTCGGTGCCTTCCTCCCCCTCTCAAGGAAACGTCTGGATACGAAACTGTATATGTCCTCGAAGGAAGGTGCCCTCCCCCTCCCAAACTCGTACTCGAAGACGGCCTCCAGCACGTACAGGGCCCCCTCGCGTCCGTCGTTCGGGCTCAGGAGGCCCAAAGCCATCGCCACCCACCTCACGAGGGCCTTCCTTGACGTGAGGAGCTCTGGGGGGAGTTCCATCTCCCTGAGCGTCCACTCGGATCTTATCCTATACATAACCACCTCACCATATATGTTATTTGTTTTACATACAATCTTTTTGCGTTAGTTTTATAAAGAACCTTCACTTCATAGTTGCGGGCGAGGGAGGCGAGAACGTGAAAGGTGGTGCGGAAGGTGCAGGGGGTAGGAAAGGTCCTGACGTGCTCGGTGTGTGGCCTCCCGTTGAGCCCGGAGGAAGTGAGGAAGTGTAGGGTATGTGGTAAGTACGTGTGCAGGGATCACATAGGGTACCACCCCCACCACGGATGGACCTGCACATCGTGTAGAAGGA
>JALTNN010000059.1 GCA_027000685.1 Microcaldota archaeon | reverse complement strand
GTTTTAAGGGAGTCTTCCCGCCTCCTCACACTCCTCCACGCGTGGTATAATCGCCCTCAGATACGTTAGGAAGGCCCTGATCTTCTCCTTCCTCCTCACATGGGCCTCATATTCCCTCTCCATCCTCAGCCTTCTCTTCCTCTCCCTCTTCACGATGTCCATCACACCACCTCCCGAGGTACTCGAGGAAACTGCGGATCCTCGCCCTCACGAGGGCAAGGTGCTCCTCCTTCACCCTCTCCCTTATCTCCCTCTTCCTCGCGGAAAGCCTCTTCCTCTGCTTCTTTATGACCTTTTCAAGGTCCTCCATCATAACCTCTTTAGCTTCCAACTACCTAAAAACGGAAGGATGGGTCTGTCGAGCCTCACGGCAAGCTCGCCCACACGCACTATCTCCTCCGCTGCCTTCTTCACGGTGTCGTAGTCCAGTCCCCTCTTCCTCGAGAACTCGGCAAGGTCAAGGGCCTCTCCGGGCCTCAGCTTCTTCAAGGCGTCCAGGAGGAGCTTCCTGACGTGTTCCTTCTCGTCGACCACAACCTCGGGGGACTTCACGGACTTCTTCTTTATGCCGTCCCTTATCTTCTTCGCCCTCTGCTCAATCTTCCTGGCTATCCTCGCTATCTCCATCATAACCCGGCTCTTCTTCTTTATCTCCCTTGACCTCTTCCTCACGAGGTGAGATCCAACAACCCCTGCACTCCTCCCTATCGTCTCGGCGTACTCCGCGAGCTTGTCAGCCGACTCCGCCTTGCTCTTCGCGATCTCTTCCACCTGAGACGCGATCTCAGCGACCTCTTTTATTAACTCCTCGAGGTGTTCGAGATCCTCGCTAACGTGGAGGGTCTCCTCGGGAAGGCTCTCTATGGTCTTCTTGAACTCCTCCACCTTTCTGTGGAGCTCCTCCATGGCGGTCACCACACCGGAGTCCTTCAGCAGCCTCGCGTGAACCCTGACCTCCTCGAGGTCCCTTATTATCTGCTTAAGGTCGTCGTGGGAGATTATAGCTCCCGCCCTGTTTATCCTGCTCTCCATGGAGGACAGGCTCTCCTCCACCTTCTTCAGGGAGGCCTTGAGCGCCTCGAGATCCTTCGTGGGGAGGGCCTTCTCGATGATATCGAGCCGTTTCTCTATGATCTCGAGCTGCTCCCTTATCTCGCCCTTGTCCATTATCCCCTTCTCGACCCTCTCCGACAGTGTTTTGAGGTGCTCCTCGATCTCTTTCAGCTCCGAGGTGACGTCGTACTGCTTGAGGAGGACGAGAAGGTTACCAAGTTCGCTGTGAATGTTCGCGAGCTCGTTCTTCAGAGCATTTATATGTGCATCAACACTCTTCTCCCTCTTCCTCATGTTCTCGAGAACAAGATCCCTCAACTTGGAGAGGAGGTCCGCGAGCGACTCGTCCACCCTCTTGAAGAGGTTGCTGACGTACTCCTCCATGAGCTCTGCCTGTCTCTCCTCCATCTCCTTAAGCTCTTTTAACTTCGCCTCAAGAGAGCTTGTAACCGCTATTATATCGGCGAGCTCGCCTGCGTACTTCTCGAGTATCTTCGTGTTCTTGGTGGAAAGGCGGAGGAGCGCCTTCATCCTCTTTGTTATCTTATTGACACCCTCCTCGAGGGCCGAGAGCCTCGTCTCATCGACCTCCGCCCTCTTCTCCATCTCGGAAATGTGCTCCATAATCGAGGTTATCTCTCCCTTCACCTCCTCGAGCGCGTGTTCCACGAGCTCGAGATCGCGGGCCTCCATGTCCTCTAACTTGGAGATGGCATAAAGGATGGAGTCCTTTGTCTTCTTCAGCTCTTCGTGCAGGTTGTTTATCCTCTCCACGTGCTCGGGGCTCTCAACTTCCTGAGCAATCCTCTTGAGTTCCTCCTCGAGGGAAGTTAAACGTTTCTTGAGCTCCTTCAGGCTCTCCTTCCTCTGGGAAACGTCCGCATCCAAGACCTTGTTGATATGACCCACAACGTCCTTGATCAGGGATATCTCCTTCTCCAGTATCTCTAATCGCTCCTCTTCCCTCTTCCTCTCCTCCTCGAGAGTCCTCCTCATCTCGTCAAGGGACTTTTTGATGTCGGAGAGGTAGAGGAGCTCCTCGTCGTGTAGGTTCCTTATTTCGCGCGCTATTCGAGACGTTAGAACCTCCTCCAGCTTGTCGAGTTTCTCCTCAAGGGCCTTCACAAGCGGCTCGACGTCGGGCTTCACCTCGGCTATGCTATCCTTCAGCTCGTCAAGGCCCGACTTTATCTCGGCGAGCAGCACGTCCTCCTCGTCCTCCTCCGTGGCCGCCTTGAGGAGGACTTCGACGATGGCGTCTATTCTCTTCAGGAGCTTCTTTATCTCCTCGGAATCGGAGGGTTCCTCCTCTATGATCTTCTCGATCTCCTCTATCCTGCTGTCAATGTCCTCCGGCTTCTTCTTGCGTCTCTTCTTGAGAACGAGTTCCGCTCCTTCCTCCACGAAGAAGTTAGAGGGCATCGTCCTTTTTATAGGGGTTCGGAGCCTGTTACCCTTCTCTGGTAGTTTCGAAGAGCTCGAGGAGATCCTCAGGCGCTAATCGATCCACCCTCTCCTCCCTCACCTCCCCCCTAACCCGCACCTTCTTCTTCCTCTGGGTGAAGAGCCCCTTGAGGAACGACACGAAGGAGGACATCATATGGTACGGCCTCCTCAGGCGGATGAATGCCATGCCCATGCTCGACCTCCCAGGCGGGTAGAAGGCCTGGTTCTCCACACGAAAGATGTCCTCCACCTCGTAGAAGCAGCCCACCACCACCGTGATGGGAGAGTATTCCCGCCAGCCCGGCTCCGCGACGAGGGAGAGTAGGACGCTCTCCCTTGCCGCGATGACCATCCTCGTGGGCTGATTTATGAGAGAGGTTAGGAGGACATCGCGGGAGTACCTGTAGTCTGGCTCGAGGAAGATGCCGGGGGTGTTCGAGTGGAAGTCTGGAGGAGTCCAGAGGCGGGCGTCCACACCGTACTCCTCCCTCACCGCCCTCACCCTCGGTTCCTCGGTCTCAAGGGCCACGCCCCCCTTCTCCCTGAAGATGAAGCCGGGGAAGGCGAAGGGTGCTGTAATTTCGTCGGGAAGGTATTCCACCGCCTCCTCAAGGAGCTCCTCGTCCACGAGGACTTCCTTGTTGAGGGAGGAAAGGGGGATCCTGTATTTCCTCGCGAGGAGAAGGAGGTCGTTTGTTAGCATCAGCGCTCCCTCGTTGGAGGTCGTGCAAAGAGGTAATACTTACAATCTCCCTTGATCTCCTCAATTATCCTGTTCACAATCATGTCAATGGGGTCGCCGAGGAGCTTCACCCTCTTCTTCAGATCCTCAAAGTCCTTGAACGGCTCCTTCTCCCTCTCGTCCAGGATCTTTATGAGCTGTTTCTTGCCTATACCGGGGAGTAGCTCAAGCGAGTGGAGGCGGATGGTTATAGGACCCGCCTTGTTGAAGAAGTCGAGGAACCTCTCCCTGTTCTTCTCCACGATCTGGCGGACTGCCCTCGGGAGGTTGTCCCTGGCGATCGACGTCAGCTCGTCGTAGCTTATCCTCCCCTTAACGACGCTTATCTTGTCCCTTTCTCCCTTGCCCACGTACACCTCGTCGAGAATGAGGATGTTAGCACCGGGTTTCGGAACTGCTTCGAGGAGGACAAAGTGCTGGGTGCCCACACCCTGCACTAACGGTGTTCCCCTCGGATCGCTGGGTTTTCCCATGGGTAAGTAGTCTAGCACGACGATGTAATCCTCCTTCATGGGGCACCCCTCTAACTCCTGAGTACCTCGAGGATCTTATCATACAGATCCTCACCCACCTTCTCCTTAACCAGTACGGCGTGTAGCTCCGAGGCAGTCCTCGGATAGACGTTCACGATCTTGACGGCGAGCTCCTCGTCGAGCCCAATCTTCTTCAACTCTTCCACCTTCTGTCTTGCTACCTCCGGTTCAATCTTCTTGACCTCCCTAACGTAGTCAAGGGAGGCCTTCTGCTCATAGGTAGGGTCTTCTACGTCCTTCAGAAGCTCCTCTACCTCGTAGATGGTTAGGGGCCTCTTCCCGAGCACTTCTTTCCCTATCATTTCAACCGCCTCAGGTGGATGGGGTGGCTTATGAGCACCTTCTCCTTGCCCCCGTCCCTCACCTTAACGAGGTAGGCAGAGCCCTGCGTCCCAACTACCACGCCGACCCTTCCGTTGAAGCGGTGGTGGGGCCTACCTTCCTGGACAGAGGGGTGGATGTCTATCACCACC
>JALTNN010000058.1 GCA_027000685.1 Microcaldota archaeon | reverse complement strand
CTCCCATCCATACCCGTTCTCTACCGCCCAACTCGCCCCCTCCACCATGACGTCCTCGAGCTCTCCCCTCGAGAGTCTGAGCCTCCCCTCGCTTCCCAGCCCGGCTGGGACATTTCTGAAGAGCGTGTCTATGAGCTGTCTGAGCTTGGGCCTGACCTCCTTCTCCGTGAGGTCTGTAAGCACGACCCTCACGCCACAGTTGATGTCAAAGCCCACCCCTCCGGGCGATATTACACCCTCCTCCACGTCGAAGGCCGCCACACCACCTATGGGAAAACCATACCCCTGGTGGGCGTCGGGGAGCATGATGGAGTAGTCCGTTATACCAGGTAACGAGGCCACGTTTCTACCCTGCTCCACGGCGCTCTCCTCCAGACCCTCTACTATCTTTCTCGTACCGTAAAGCCTGAGAGGAACCCTCATCTGCCCCCTCTTCTCCATCTCCCATACACCGGGGCGGATCTCCCTGAAGAGGGAGGTGCTCACCATGATATGAACGATGCTACGAAGTGTTAAAAACACGGTCACCGGAGAACCCAGGCATTCCTCAGGACATGTCCCCTAATCCTCACATCTCTCCACATCCCCTCCAACCTCTCCCTCACCCTCCTCCTCACCTCCGGGTCCGCGGGCACATAGATATCGAGCTTCATGTCCATGAGCACGAGCCCCTCCGCCGGTGCCGGAGGCACAGCCTTTGGTCTCGGGTTCTCAAAGAGCTCTTCCACCTCGATCTCACCCCTTGCGGCAAGAACCGCCGCATTTACCATCCTCCTCACCATTTGCCTGAGAAAAGACCTCCCAACGACGTCGAACACCGTGAAACCGGGAATCGTGAAGGAGGAAAACCTCAGAACCTCCCTCACAGGATCCCTTCCCTCGGGAACAGAGAAGGACGTGAAGTCCTTCTTCCCCACGAAGAGGTCAAGGACGTCCCTCCCCACCTCGACCTCACCGGGCATATAGTACCTGTACCACCTCCAGTAAACCCTCGGCCTCTTGTCTATCTCGACATACCCCACCACCCAGGCATCCTCGAGCTGGTTCACGGAGAAAGGGTCTTTTTCCGTTCTGCACAGTGCATAGTTATTGAAGGCTGATACCCCTGCATCCGTCCTGCTAAGGAACCGGACTTTTCCCCCCAGAATCCTCTCAAATTCTCCCTCCACCGTCCTCTGACCCGGCTGGACGTTCGTGCCCCTGAAGTTCCACCCAAGGTAACCCGCCCTGCACAGCAGCATACCCAATTATAAATGGGGTGAAACATTAATGGATAGCACACCGTGGGTTTAATGCAGGGACAGACACACATCGTTACAACACTCCTCACCGTTCTTGTGGGGTTCGTCCTCGCAGGAATCCTCGGGTATGTACTATTTGGAATTCTCGAAAGCGCCAAACCGGAGACGACCTCGTACAGGTTCGTGGTGCCCCCGAAGCTCGAGGCCGTGCGTCAAGAGGGAAACACGCTAAAGCTCCTACTCCACAACCCGAACACCACGGAACTGGAGATACCGGACTCTTATGTGAGGATAACGAGGAACGGGGAGGAAATAGACTCTGTAAGGGTGTCAGGGATCACAATTTCTCCCGGATCCACCGGAATCTTAGCAGTTGAAGTTAACATCCCCGAAGCCGGAACGTACCTTATCACGCTCGTGGGCGAATATGTGGCACAGATCTATGAAGATCTCGGTTCGACGGCGCCGCCCGAGGTGAGTTTTACGAGTGGACTCACCTTCTCCTACGTCCTCGATCCCTTGGAGGGAAACAGGTACAGCGGAATACTCTTCTACGGCGACTACAACACGGCATACTTCACAGTGAAGGGGCCTCCCGGCGTTTACACCTTGACCTCCGACTGCGCCGCCCCCTCCTCCTGCACGATCGCACAGGGGAGCGACACCTGCACCATAACAACAGACACCAACAGGGCCAGTCTGAACTGTAGCTTTTCCATGACGCACTCCGGAGCCGCGGTTTGGTCTGCTACAATCCCTGTCTTTTACCTCTACTACTGCTCCACAGAGCCTGACTGTGAGGGTGACCTCAACACCTCCCTCAACAACACGGACTCCAACACGGTCATCTTCATGTCTGGCGACATCTCGGTGGGTGTCGTTGACGTGCCACAGGGTGATTACGGCTGGAGGGTAAACTTTGACGGTAATGGACACACACTGTCCACGGACGGGAGCCTTGTGTACGTGTTCAAGTCCACGACGGGGGGCACGAGGCTCGTGGTGAGATCTGTAAGGATGACTTCCGGGGATTCTGGTATTAGTCTATATGGTGGGGAAACGAGGATAGTGGACGCCACCGTTGTTGCAAGCAGTTACGGCCTGGCACTCGAGTCGCTGAAGGGCACGGCGACAAAGCTCGAAGATGTCAGGCTCGTGAGCGATCTTAGTGAGGCCCTGCACGTACGGGAAGACGCGGTGATTTACCTCGACGATACGAACGTGGAGAGCAACGTACAATCCCTATACATGGACTACGAGGGGCTGTGGAACGACCCGCCCCATATTGAGAGGGCCGTGAACTCCTACTGTTTCGTGGGAACCGACCCCACTCCCTACCCCATTCTCTCCATCGGACCGGAGAGCAACGGAACGGAGGTCAACCTCCAGGACTACGGGGGATCCGTGTGTCACATCACGGTTCATCATGCCAGGGACATAAACATCGTTTCTGGCGGAATCGGGACGGCTGGCACCGCCTCGAGGGGCCCACTCGTGACGTACTACACCGACAACCTACTCCTAAACGATGTGAATGTCGAGGCCGGTGACTGGTACGGTACCTACCTCTTCAGATCAACTGCGACGTTCATAAACTCCAAGATACAGGCCTCCTCCCACGTCCTCACCTTCGGCGACACGAATATTACACTCAAGGGCACGCGGCTCTACGGCGGGCCCTCAGGCGCGGAGATGGTCGTCCACTCGTGCTCCCAGGCCAGCTGCGGAACCGCCTATATTATAGTTGATCTCTCGGAATCGAACACCCTTGCCAAGGGCACGGGGTACGACTGGTACGCGTCGGATCCCATCGACCTCGTCTGCACGGGGGTTGCGGGCGCCTGCCTCTACTACCTTGAGTCGAACCTCGACGACTCCGTGGGGACGTTCACCTACAGTTGCGCCTGCTGGGTACCATGATGTTAAATCAACTGGGTCGGTAAATTCTTACGTGGACGATGTCGAGAAGCTTAAAAAATTAATAATCGAGAAGACGGGAATGAGCAAAGCAGAGCTCGACAGGCTCGTTGAGAGGAGGATAAGGGACTTCGCGGGCCTTCTCACGGAGCTCGGCGCCCTGTACACGATTGCGAAAGAACACGGCATAGATGTTGACATAGACAGATCCCTCGGCACGAGAAAGAAGATATCAGAGTTGAAGCCCGGGATGAAGAACGTCTCTGTTCTCGGAAGGGTTGTCAGGGTATTTCCGCCGAGGGAGTTTGAGAGAGGGGGGAGAAAGGGGAGGTACGCCTCCGTGATCCTCTCAGACGGAACGGGGACGATCAGGCTCGTGCTCTGGAACAGGGACACGGACCTCGTGGCGAAGGGGAAGATACGCAAGGGAACGGTCGTGGAGGTAATAAATGGGAGGGTAGAGGAGTTCGGGGGCAGGCTCAGCCTCAGACTTGGCTACGACGGCAGAATCCTCATAGAGCCACCGCTCGAGGGGGAAGAACTGCCCGAAGCAGAGCCACCGCTCAAGGTGAAGGACCTCGAACCGAACATGAACGACGTCGACATCCTCCTCAGAGTTACGAGACTGTTCCCCCCTGGCGAGGCAGAGGTAAACGGGCAGAAGGTGAGGTACGTCGCCTTCATAGGCGCGGACGAGACGGGAAGCGTGAGGGTGGTGGTGTGGGGAGACAGGGACGTCGAGATATCTGAGGGAGACGTGGTGAGGATAACGTCAGGCTACACGAGGGAGGGGAAGACGGGCCTCGCCCTCCACGTTGGGAGGGGCGGAATGATACAGCTGGAGAAAGCGGAGATCGAGATACCTTCGGAGAGGAGGGCATGGATAGAGGAGCTGGAAGAGGGGTGGAGAGTGGTACTCCGGGGGACTGTCGTGTCCGTCCTAACGAGAAAGCCCTATTCAGCTGTGTGTAACTCGTGTGGGGGAAGGGTGGAGTTTAGCGGCGAGTGGAAGTGCGGGAAGTGCGGATCCACCGACGTGAAGGTTACGCCCCTGCTCGCGTTCAGGTTCGACGACGGGACGGGCAACGTAAGGG
>JALTNN010000057.1 GCA_027000685.1 Microcaldota archaeon | reverse complement strand
AACCTAAAGGAGCACCTCGGCAGGAACGCGATAAGGAGGCAGAAGGCAAGGCTCATCGGAACCGGCGGCTCCGCGAGGAAGAGACTCGAGGCCCTCACGGACACGGACATCAGAATATACGGGGACACCGTCTCCATCATAGGAGACTATGAGAGCATATCGCTGGCAAAGCGGGCGATAAGCAGGCTTGCCTTTGAGGGATCTCCCCACAGTGTTGTTTTCAGGGACTTGGAGCTCCAACGGAGGAAGAAGAAGACCGAAAAACTTCTGAGGGAACTCGGGATAATCTCGGATGAAGAGGAATGAGGCATTAAAAGGATTTTGACTCTTTTTCTCCTCGGAGGACGGTGATATTCAATGGTAGACGGTGAAGTGGACATTTTCAAGGAGTTTAAGGAACACTCCGTCGCCGAGTTCTTCAAGAAGAACCGCCACATGCTCGGCTACTCGGGAAAGGTCAGGTCCCTCACGACAGCCGTCCACGAGCTCATAACCAACTCTCTCGACGCATGCGAGGAGGCGGGAATACTACCAGATGTATATGTCAAACTGGAGCGACTCGGAGAGGAACACTACAGGCTGACAGTGAGAGATAACGGTCCGGGAATCCCCCCACACATCGTTCCGAAGGTATTCGGAAAGCTCCTCGCCGGAACGAAGTTCCACAGGATGATCCAGACGAGGGGTCAGCAGGGCATCGGGGCAGCCGGCGTCACGATGTTCGTACAGATAACGACGGGTAAGCCCATCCACGTGAAGACCTCTACCGGAGACGGTACAGTCTGGGAGATGGACGTCATGGTTGATGTGATGAAGAATGAACCTATTGTGAAGAACAGGACGCACTACCCCGGGAGCTGGAGGGGGACGGAGGTCATAGCAGAGATGAAGGAGGTGGAGTACAACAGGGGGAAGTACTCCGTCTATGAGTACCTCAGGAGGACGGCCATAGCCAATCCCCACGTGAGGATAACCTTCGTGGATCCGGACGGGAAGATCCACACGTTCGAGAGGAGCTCCCTCGAGCCGGTGAGGATAGGGGAGGAGGCGAAACCGCATCCCTTCGGGATAACCCCAGATGACCTCCTATCACTGAGCAAGGTCTCGAAGGCGAAGACCGTGGGCAGGATGCTCACCAACTCCCTTCATGGAACAGGTGGGAAGGCCGTCATCTCCCTCATGAAGGTGCTCCCACATGTGCTGAAGAAGCCGCCAAGAGAGCTGACGTGGTCCGAGGCCGAGAGGATCGTGGCGGCCTTCCAGGCAATAAGGTTCCTCTCGGAGAACAGGGCGGCGAGAAAGCTCGTGGAAGCGAAGAAGAAAGAGCTCACAGAGGAGGAAAGGCTCCTCTTCAACCAGATGAAGAGATATGTGAGGAAGATAACAGGGGAGGAGACCACCCTCGAGAAGACCTACGAGGTGATGAAGGCCCTCAGCGGTGTTAGGATAAGGGGCCCGAGGACGGACGTGCTCGTGCCCATCGGAGAGGAGAGGATAAGGAAGTCGCTGAGGTCGAACCTTAAGCCCTCCTTCGTGGCGGTGGTGGAGAGGAAGCCAAGGGTCTACTCAGGTGGTATCCCCTTCCAGGTGGAGGTGGGTGTGGCCGTCGGTGGAAACATCTCGTCCTTCGAGCTCATGAGGTTCGCCAACAGGGTTCCCCTCCTGTTCGATGCCGGTGGATGTGCCATAACCGAAGCCGTGAAGAGCATAGACTGGAAGAGGTACGGGTTCCCCGACTTCTTCAACTCCCCCGTCGTTGTCCTCGTTAACGTGTCGTCCACCCACATACCCTATACCACCGCTGGGAAGCAGGCCATAGCGGATGTTCCCGAGGTGTTCAACGAGATAAGGCAGGCCCTCATGGAGGTGGGGAGGAAGCTCAGGGAGTATGCGAACAAGGTCAACGCCGTGCAGGAGCTCCTCCAGAAGAAGAAGGTCCTGGAGCACTACCTCCCCCTCATAGCCAGGAGTCTCGCCGACATGTCTGGCGAGGATGAGAAGGCGGTGGAAACCCTCCTAAAGAATATGGTGGAAGAGAGATACAGGAGGATAAACGAGCTCCTCGAGAAGATAGAAGGTGAGGCGTCGTGATGGAGGAGATAAGGGAAGTTGACAGGAAGGTTGTGGAGAGGATTTCAAAGTGGGCGAAGGAGCTCTTGGAGAAGGCAAAGAAGGAAGGGGAGCTCTACCTCGAGGTTCCGGTGAGATCCCTCTCAAACGTAATATGGGACGAAGAGAAGGGAATACTCCGCATGGGAGAGAGGGTCGCGAGGAGGAGCTTCCTCAACATCGCACACGCAAAGAGGTTCCTCCAGACCGTTGTCGTGGCCTCCGCAATAAAGAGCCTCGTGGAGGAGGGTGTCACGACGTCCCTCCGTGATGTCTTCTACCGCGTGAAGTTCACGATTCCGGGAACGAGGGAGAACGTGGTGGACGACCAGAAGGAGAGCGACAAGGCCATAGAGGACCTCGAGACGATGCTCGGCTTCGTGAGGGAGGAGTTCCACGTGTTCTCGAAGGGAGGTAAGGGGCATGTGGCCGGACCTATTGAGATAGAGGAACACGTGTTCTCACCGGACGGGAAGCACAGGGTTGTGGAGGTTGACTGTACGAATGTGGGGATGGGTGGATGGGCCGTTCCTCCCATCGCAGAGCCGGAAAGGGTGAAGATAAAGAAGGTGGAGGCGGAGTTTGTACTCGTCATAGAGAAGAGTGCTGTGTGGACGAGATTTCATGAGGACAGGTTCTGGGACGAGCACAACGCAATAATAGTTACGGCTGAAGGAATGCCCGACAGGGCCACGAGGAGGCTCGTCCACAGGCTCCACTACGAGCACGGCCTACCGGTGTACGTGCTCACGGACGCCGACCCGTGGGGGTGGTACATCTACTCCGTTTACAAGCAGGGCTCCATAAACCTCTCTTACCTCTCGCCACAGCTCGCTACCCCGCCCTCTAAGTTCCTCGGAATGACGGTCTCTGACTACTACGACTTTGGCTTCCCGAGGACGGTCCAGATCAAGCTCACCGAACAGGACGTGAAGAGGCTCAAGGAGTTGAGAAGGTACCCGTGGTTCAAGAGAAAGGAGTGGCACGCCGAGTTCGATCTCATGGAGAAGAAGGGGTTTAAGATGGAGCTCGAGGCCGCTTCATCTAAACACTGGAGGTTCATATCAAAAGAGTACGTTCCCGCGAAACTTGAGGCGGGCAAGGTTCTGCCGTAAAGTTACACCTGCTCGTTTTATAACCACCTCACACCCCCTTACTTCACGATGTACGAGAGTGCGGCCCACCTCGTGGTGCACGCCAACGACTACCTCGACTCGCTGGAGGGAAAGCCACCTGAGGCTCCGGAAGAGGCGAGGGAGAGGGCGCGTCACATCTACCTCCTCATATCGGAGATGAGGCGGTTCAACTTCCACGCCCCGAAGTTTGGCGTGGGGGCCCTCTTCAGGGATCTCAGGTTCGCGGAGAAAGAGGAGCTCTTAGAGGCGGCACCGTTCATCCAGTCCTTCCTCTACACACTCAACGTGAGAAAGTGGACGTACGAGAGGGCCAAGATTGCTTATCTTGCTAACCGGCTCTCCTACTTTCTCCTCCAGTCTGAGGTAATGGGTGATGTCCTCTCACATCTCCCCTACGGCGGCTCCTACCTCAGACCTACCGAGAGGGCTGGGGGAACCGCCTTCCTCGTCATAAGGGACCTTGAGAAGTTGCTGAGGGGGGACTCCGGTTATGAGCTCGTCTTCGAGGAGGAGAAGCTCGTTGACGTGAGGAGAAGGGGCGGGAGGGGCCTGTTTCCCTCCTCCACGGCGATCCTCCTCGCCTCGCTCTCCACTTCTCAGGCCGTGGAGTCCGTGTGGAACGATATCCTGAAAGCGGAGAGAAGGGAGATCTCAAACTACGAGAGGCTTGTCGAGTACGAGATGGTTGTGGGGAGGTACGACCTGAGAAGGGTCTATGAGAATCCGGAGCTCTTCTGGGATCTTATGCAGGAGCTCGAAGAGGCCGGGTTCCTGTCCGAAGACGGGACGGTCGACCCCGACATACTGAACGCTCTCAGGAAGAGGAGACACCTCCGTTACAACCGGCTCTACGCGGCAGCCTCCTCCCACCTTACCCTCTTCCTCATCAGATACTACCTCTACTTCACGCCGCGGACGAGGAGGTACTCCCCTCCCCTACGGGGTATGCCAGATAACCCGGGAAAGATCCTCGTCGTCCTTGGAGAGGTCGATCTCCCGGTGTGCAAGGCTTCAAAAAGGGAGGTGGTAGAGCTCGTGAGGAAGTGCTCCCGCATTCACTCCCTCGTCCCGTTCCCTCCAAAGGACGTAGGTGACGCCCTCATTTATAAGATCTGTCCCTCTTTGGG
>JALTNN010000056.1 GCA_027000685.1 Microcaldota archaeon | reverse complement strand
CCTGCACCCCCGCTATTCCCACCACCACAACTACCCCACCACATCGTCGTTCCTCAGGGTTCGTGCCCCCACTCTGACCCCCCTCGCCACATCCCTCGCGAACTCCTTCACCTTCTTCGGGTCGCCGTGGTCCACCACTATCCTCTTCGGCCTCGGGGAGAGCCTTGCTATGAACGACTCAAGCTGCTTCCTGTCAGAGTGTCCCGAGAACCCGTGTAGCGTCTCTACCCTCATCCTCACCTCGAGGGCCTTCAGCTTCCCGTTCTCCGCCTTCACGGGGATCTCCCTCACCCCCCTCTGGAGCTTCCTTCCCAGCGATCCCTCAAACTGGTAGCCCACGAGCACGAGGGCGTTCCTCTCGTCCTCCGCGAGGTACTTGAAGTACTCTACCGCCGGTCCTCCCGTAAGCGACCCGGAAGGGGCAAGGATTATGCACTCTCCCTCCTCCGCTATGTCCTTCCTGCTCCTGTTCTTGACCTCGACTATGAAGTCCGCCTCGAAGGGCGAGTCGTTGGAGAGTATCCTCCTCTGGAGGTCCTTCCTCATGAACTCGGGGTACGCGGTGTGTATGGCCGACGCCTCCTTTATCATCCCATCCACGTAAACGGGCCACTCATACCCCTCCTTCCTGTACATGTCCTCGAGCGTCAGGAGGATCTCCTGCGCCCTTCCCACGGCGAACACGGGTATGAGGACTGTTCCCCCCTTTTCCATGGTCTCCAAGATTATCTTCTTCAGCTCCTCCTCGCTCTTCTCTCTGGGCGGCTGTAAGTCCTCCCTCCCACCGTACGTGGACTCTATGACGAGCGTCTCGACCCTCGGATACTTAACGTTTGCGGGCGGGAGCATCCTCGTGGACGCGTACTTCACGTCGCCCGAGTAGAGCACGTTGTAGAGACCGTTCCCTATGTGGATGTGGACGGTGGCGGAGCCGAGTATGTGACCGGCGTTGTGGAACGTGAGCCTCATGTCCGGGGTTATGTCGGTGACCTCGCCGTAGTTCCTCGTTATACAGTTGAGCACGAACTTCTTGACGTCCCTCTCCGTGAAGGGCGGCTCCTTCCCCTCTTTAAGAAACACGTCTATGAAGTCAAGGAGGAGGAGGGCCCCGAGGTCCCTCGTGGGGGGCGTACAGTAAACAGGGCCGTCGTATCCCATCTTGAAGAGAACCGGCACGAAACCGATGTGATCAAGGTGAGCGTGGCTTATCACCACAGCATCTATCTCGTCCAGCCTACCGTCGAGCTCGTCCTCGAGGAGGGGTGCAAACTCCTTTTCGTTACCCACGTTCACGCCAGCGTCTATGAGGATCTTCGAGTTCTTCGTCTCGAGGAGGAGCATACTTCTCCCTACTTCCATAAAGCCCCCGAGGGCGTGGAGTCTAACCCACGTCTCGGGGAACCTCACGCCCCTGAATATCCTCCCGCTCGTCCTCCTGAGGAACTCGAGCCGCTCCTTCAGGTGTCTTGCCTCGAGCCCCCTGATCCCCTTGAGAACGGAGCTCTCGGTAGCAGGAGCCCTCACGACATCTACCATCCACCCCGTCTTCCGCACTATCTCCTTCAGCGTGCTACCCTCCTTCCCTATCACAAGACCGGGCTTCTTCGCCTCTATCCTGACCGTTCCGAGGTTCTCGAGGAACCACATATTGGTTATACCGGCGTCAACGGGGACAACCTCGAGTATAATGTCCCTCGCCTTCTCGGGGGGCGTCAATATCTTCGGATCGCTCCTCACGTTCACCCTCTTCTTTATAGTAACGGCTATCCTCCTCACAGCATCCTCGTTCTCGAGGAAGTAGAGCGGATTCACCGTGTACACTCCAATCTCTGGTCCCTCGAAGTCCGTCTTTGTGACTCCAGCCTCTGAGCCTACTATCTCCTCTATCACCTTCAAAACGTCCATCCAGACCCTCTCCTCACCTCTTCAGAGAGGCCTTGAGCTTCTCCACTTCCCTCTCATCGAGGAGCCTGACGCCACCAGCGTCTATGACGGCCACGTCTATACCGGGCTCCTCCCCGCCCGAGTACACGTCGAGCCTCCTTGAGGCCTCCACAGCTTTTACCGCGAGCTTGACAGCCTCCTCAACCTTCATACCTTTCTTGTACTCACTCTCCAACACGCCGAGGGCGAACGTCATTCCGCTACCGTCCGCCGTGAACTTCTCGGCCTCCTCGATTCCCCCCGCCTGGTCTATGGAGGCAAGGTAGGGGGAGTCCCGGTAGCCCCCAAGTATGAGCCCCACCCAGAAGGGGAAGTACTTGGTGGAGTTGAGTATGAGAGCGAGGTACTTCGCTATGCTCGCGGGCGACGGCTTCTCCCCGAGCTCTATCTCCATCGTCTTGACCCTGTTCTCGAGGAACCTCGTGAGGACCTGCGTGTCCCCCCCAAGGCCGGCCGTGGCAAGGGCCATGTAGTTGGCGATAGGGTGTATCTTCCTCGTCTTCTTGCTGAACTTGACGGTTCCGTACGTGGCCTGCTTATCAGCCGCGAGCACCACGTAGTCCTTGCCCCTTATTCCCACGATGGTCGTCCCCGTCTTCATCTCCTCCACGTCCTCACCCCAGAACAAGTGCTAATAACTCCCAACAAAGCTTTTTTATCCGGTAGTGTTTAAATTGGGGACGCCCTATTCACACCGTGATCCTGGGTCGGAAGGAGATAATCCGGCTCGTGAGGGAGGGAGTAATAGAGATAGACCCGTTTGATGAAAGAGCCGTGGGGCCTGCCTCCGTCGATCTCACACTCGGGAACACTTTCAGGGTGTTCCCTCCGGGCGAGATCGAGATATACGGCGACGACTTTGACGCCTCGAGGCTGGGAGAGCTCGTCGAAATAGAAGATCACGAGTTCATAGAGCTGAACCCGGGGGACATGGTTCTGGGGATTACAAGGGAGAGGATAAAGCTCCCCGAGCACATCGCAGGCATCTTATCAGGAAGGAGCAGGTTCGCGAGGACAGGCCTCATGGTTCACGTCTCATCGAGCCTTGTCCATCCGGGCTCCAACAACAGACAGGTCCTCGAGATCGTGAACCTCGGAAACCAGAGGATACGGTTGCACCCCGGCGTTAGGATATGTCAGATAATTTTCATAGAGGTGAGAGGTGGAACACCCCTCACCGGCCGCTACTCCCGCCAGCTCCTTCCTTAGACTCCTTTCTCCTGTAGATCTTCTCCATCCTGACCTCCTTGATGTCATCGAAGTTCATGAGGATGTACGAGACGAACGCGGGCTCCGCCCTCTCAGCCTCCCTCGAAAACATGTAGGAGACCTTCAGGACACCCTTCTTGAGGGAGACGTCCTCGGGCTCGTACCCGAAGAACCTTCTGAAGAGGTGGAAGGCAGCGTCCTCGACCTTCTCAACCACCTTCACTACCTTGACCTTGTATATAAGCGTCTTCCCGGCGAGGGGGTGGTTGAAGTCAACCTGCACCCTCCCGGCGGAGACGGAAAGAACCCGTCCCGTCCTGCCATCTGCCTCTATGGGCAGACCGGGATACGGTGTTATCCCCCTCTTCCTGAACTCTCTCTCGGGGATTATGACTACGAGATCAGGATTTCTCTCGCCGAAGGCCTTCTCGGGAGGGAGCTCCACCTCCCTCTCCTCACCCTCCTCCATATCGCTCAGAACCTCTTCGAGCCCCTTCAGGACGTCTCCCGCTCCCAGCACGACGGCGAGGGGCGAAGACTCCTCGACCCTGTCGAACGGCTTCTCATCTCCCTTCACCCTTCCCTCGTACGCTATGAGCAGAACCCTCTTCATGGAGATCCCCTCCCAGAGAAATGGCAGCGGACTGTTTATGAAGCTTACCCATTTTACCTTATACGTGGAGAGAACAAAACTGATAGGTCTCCTCATAGCCCTCATCATGGTCCTTTCCTCTGCAGGGTTCGTCCTCTCCATGGGGACGTTCAAACCAGTGAACTTCGAGTACCAGGGGAGGTGCCAGGGGACGGTGGTGAAGCTCATCGATTCTGAGTGGCTCGTCTACACCCTTGGGGACCTGAACATACCGGGGAGCCGCCAGGGACCCTATATAAGGACGATCCCAACCGACGATGTCAGGGAGATCGTCGAAGAGGAGAACCTCCTCTTCTGGAGGAACGCCGACGTAAACGTGACGGTGGAGGGGAGGACGTTCTCCGGGAGGGCCTTCGTCCTCGGTCACAGGAAGGAAGGTGACAGGATCCTCCTCGACTGCTACATCGTCGTCAGGAACAACGTCCCCGTGGTGTTCGAGGCTACCGAGATTCCAGTATGATCATTATGGCCTCTGCTATATCCCCCTTCGCTTTCTTGAGGGCGTTTCTCGCCGTCTCCTCGTCCGCACCGGTCTTCTCCATCACGATCTTCACGTCCTCCTCGGAGATGTCCTCCACCGGGTTCCCGATCACCTGAAAGGCCCTCTGGCCCATCGCCACCGT